>JAAYZO010000569.1 GCA_012514865.1 Lentisphaerota bacterium
ACTCGTCGAAGAGGGTCTTGTTGTAGTACAGCAGCACCGGCGACCAGGCATCCGGGAGGCCGTAGATGCGGTCTTTGTAGCGCACGCCCTCCAGGGTCGAGGTGAAGAAGCGGTCGAGGAAGTCGTCACCCTCGCCGGCAATGCGCTCGTCGAGGCACTCGATGACGCCGCGCTTGGCGAAGTACGGCACGTAGACGTAGTCGATGTAGGCGACGTCCGGCGCGACACCTCCGGCCACCATGGTCAGGAGCTTGCTGTAGTCGCCCGTGACCAGGCGGACCTTCAGATCCGGGTTGTCCTTCTCGAAGAGCGCCAGGCGCTCGCGGTTCATCTTCGTCCAGTGCACATAGCCGAAGTCGAAGAGCACGACCTCGGTGCGGCTGTCCGACTGCTCGTACGAGCACCCGGCCAGCCCGACCAACGCCAGCAGCGCCGCCGTCAGCAGCGCCGCCGCCCGGCCGGCCGCGCTGAGACCGGCCGCGCTGAAGAACGGACGACGCTCGCGATACCGCCGCGCCTCACACGCCATGGTAGCCTACCTCGGCCCAGTCCCGCCGCGCCTGCGCCAGGCCCGCCGGAGTCGGGGTGATCGCGCCCAGGATGCTGCTCGGCAGACGATGCTCGGCCGGCGCCAGCGGATTGGGCGTCAGGTGGTCGTGCTCATGCTGACGGCGCTCGTCCTCACGACGGAAATCCGGAATCGCCACCGGGGCGCCGTCGGCAAGGGCGCTGCGCCAGGCCAGGATCCCGGCGAGACTCATGTCCAGGCCGCGGTAGACGTCCATCCAGGGCTGCCGGCCGGACCGTATCGCCTGGGCGAACTCGTACAGCGTGAAGTAGTCCCCGCCGCCATGGCCGGCCGCGGTGGCCTCGCGGTGGTGGTGCGGGAAGTCGGGCGTGTAGACCGTCTCGACCGGCACTCCCTCGGGCTTCTCCCAGGCCTCGCGCCAGACACGCACCCGGCCCGTGCCGCCGTGGCGGGTCGACTCGAGCAGGCCGCGCCGGCAGTGCAGACGCGTGTAGTTGCCATGGCCGCGCAGGGAGCCCTGCAGGATCTTGGCCATGGCGCCGTTGTCGAGACGGCACATCAGGATGCCGGCCGAGTCGCTGACGCGCGCCGTCATGGTCTCGGTCTCGTCCTCGGGATCGGGCGGGATCGAGAAGCCGTTGACCCGGACCGGCCGGGTGTCGGTGATGTGCATGATCGGCCCGAGGGCGTGGGTGCAGTAGTAGATGCCCCAGGGCACCCAGTTGCGCCAGTGGTTCACCCCGCAACTGCGCTGGTTCTTGACGCGCGCCGGGTCGGGGTGGACATACTCGGCCTCGCCGTAGCGCAGCTCGCCGAAGTCGCCACTGCGATACAGCCGCCGCAGCTCCTGGTTGTACGCCATGAACGGGTAGTTCTCGGCAAACATGTAGATGCGGTCACCGGCCGCTTCGAAGGCCCGCGCCAGGGCCACGCCCTCGGCCGGGGTGTGGCAGGCGGCACACTCGCTCATGACATGCTTGCCGGCCTGCAGGGCCTTCACCGCCAGCGGCGCGTGCTCGTGGAAGTAGTTGGCCAGGACCACCGCGTCCATGTCATGCTCGAGGAAGCGGTCGAAGTCCGTGTACGCCTCGACGCCCCAGCGCGCCGCCTCGCTGCGCAGCTTCTCCTCCCAGGTGTCGCAGACCGCCACCAGACGGAAGCCCAGCGAGGCGGCGTTCATGAACGTCCGGCCACGACCGACACCGACCACACCGACGCGAATCGGGCTCTCCGATGCTGCCATGTCCAGACTCCCTTGCTGCGGCTCCGCTCGAGCCATCCTCAGAGCTGCGCCGAACCGCGCTGCCGCAGCGCGTCGACGGCCTCCTTGACGCGCTGGGCCTGCGCCTTCGGGACCACCAGAACGCCGTCGGGACTGACCACCACCACCAGATTGCGTACCCCGACCACCGCCACCGCCATGCCGGCCGCGCCAGGGCCGTTTACCACGATGCAGCCATCGCAGTCGATCAGCACCGGCGCTCCCATGGCGACATTGCCGCGCTCGTCCGCCGGCAGCGAACGCTCCAGCGCGTCCCACGAACCCATGTCATCCCAGGCGAAATGCCCGGGGACCACCAGGACGCGCCGGGCCTTCTCCATGAGGGCGTAGTCAATGGAGCGGTCCGGCAGGGCCGCGAAGGCCGCGTCGGCCGCCGCCGGGTCGCCGCAGGCCAGCGCCGCCGCGATCTCCCGACACGCCTGCGCGTACGGCGGCGCCGCCTGGGCGAACTCATCCAGGAAGACACTCAGGCGCCAGAAGAACATGCCGCTGTTCCAGTAGAAGCCGCCCTGGGCCAGGTAGCGCGCGGCCGCCTCGGCGTTCGGCTTCTCGTGAAAACGCCGCACCGCCAGCACCCCCGGGCCGCCGCCGGTTACCGGCGCGCCGGCCTCGATGTACCCATAGCCGGTCTCGGGACGGGTCGGCTCGATGCCGATCGTCACCAGGGCATCCTGCGCCTCGGCCGCGCCCATGGCCGCCGCCAGGGTCGCCTGGAAGGCCGCCGGATCGAGAATCCGGTGGTCGGCCGTCAGGACGCCCAGGACAATGTCGTCGGCCGCCGCTCCCAGTGCCGTCTGAATCGCCGCGGCCGCATAGACCAGACAGCCAGCCGTGTTGCGACGGCAGGGCTCACCCAGAATCTGCGCCGGCGACAGGACCGTCCCCGCCGCCCGAATCGGCTCGACCAGATGGCGGCCCGTAACCACGAAAACTCGATCGGGGCCGACCAGCCCGGCGGCGCGGTCGATGGCCTGCTCGAGCATGGAGCGATCCGGATCGGCCAAACGCAGGAGCTGCTTCGGATGGCGCTCCCGCGACAGCGGCCAGAAACGCTGCCCGGAACCGCCCGCCATGATGACCATGACCCGCTGCACGATGTTGGTTCTCC
Organism: Lentisphaerota bacterium; assembly: GCA_012514865.1. Classification (GTDB taxonomy): domain Bacteria; phylum Verrucomicrobiota; class Lentisphaeria; order Oligosphaerales; family JAFGRS01; genus JAGVUW01. The sequence goes on from JAAYZO010000569.1 coordinate 2,920, forward strand.
GAATCGAAAGGGTGGACCACGCCAGGCGACCATCTTAGCCCGCTTTGCCGATGACGCAAGGCCAACCGCGGTCACAGCGCCATGCCGCGGTCGAGCCGGGGCGGCTCGCGCGAGACACCGCCCACGACGCCTCCTCGCGGACCTCCGTTCCGGCGCCCTGAAAGGGCATCATTCATCAGCCTGGGGCAACGCCCTGCGACATCGGACATGACGCATCGCAGGCTGAAAGTCTGCGACAAAACCCCGCCCGCCACACCGCCACGTTTCATACGAGCCAAATCCCCGGTGACCGGGCGCCGGATGGGGCACGGCAAAGCATCGCTCGCCACACGTGCTGAAGTGGGAGTCTCCAGAGCCGCGAACGCACCCGCGAGCCGCGCCGGGGCTCGCCCCTGCGGCCCCCTCAGGGCGCCGCCGGGGCCGCGGGTGCGGGGACCGGCGCCGCCGGCAGCGGCAGCGCCCGCGCGGCCGCCATCTCGGCGGCACTCAGCGGAGCGCGATAGCGCGCCGGCGGCACCAGGGCGTAGAACGGCGAGCCGAACTCGACCCGGCCCAGCGTCGCCAGGCGGTGGTCGAGGGGGACCTGCCCGCGCGCCAGACGACGCTGAAAGGCCGACCAGCCCAAGAGCGCCACGCGGCCGGTCGAGGCCGAGACAATCGGGCCGGTCGGACTGCCGGTCTGGTTGAACAGCCACGACCCGGCCGTGCGGTCAAAGCTCGCCAGCAGCGAGTCGGCCTGCAGCCGCGCCGTCACCGGGTCGGCCGCCGACGCTACGGCACGCTCGGCGGCCTCCAGACGGCGCTGCAGCTCCGCCAGCGTCGGCGCCTCGAAGACCTCGGGCGTGGTCACCTTCTCAATGGCATCCAGCACCGCCGTGAAGCCGCCCTCGCGGACCAGCCGGTCGTCCGGCGGCCGACGCTCGCCCTTAGTCATCAGGAAGGGCTTACCATCCACCGGGTCGTAGTAGGTGTGCCAGCCCCACCGCGTCTTCTCGGGGTCGAGGAAGACGCGCTGGTCGAGCATCCACTGGCGCCACTTCCGGCAGGGCTCCAGGTAGCGCTCGTCGCCGGTGATGCGGTAGGCCAGCATGAGCATCTGCGGCGCCGAGTGGATGCCCTCGGAGAGCGCCACCGCGTCCGGCTCGAAGTGCCGCGCCTTGATCGGACGGTTGTCCTCGTCGTACTGCTGCGCCCAGCCTTTGGCCGCGCCGTCGATGAAGGCGCTGACCAGCCAGTCGGCGGCCCGCAGGAAGCTCTGCAGATACACCGGGTCGCCGGTGCGGCGGTAGACGAGCAGCATGACCTGCATCTGGTCGGCGGTGGTCTCGTCGTTGATCTCGCCGGCACGCAGGAACTCGCGACGCGCCGCCTGGCCGCACTGGAGTTTCAGGTTGTAGTGGTGCGACCACGACCCGCGCGGGTTCTGGCTGCGACGGATGAAGGCGGCGCCACGGTCCGCCGCCTCGCGGTACTCGGCCTTGCCGGTGACCTCGGCCAGCAGCCAGAGGAAGAGGGTCGGATGCGACTGCACGTGGTCCTCCAGGGGCGCCACGTCGGTCCCCGTCAGGACCTCGTACTCATCGCGGTCGGCGCGGTAACGCGCGCAGTACGGCCAGTGACCCTCGGGGGCCTGCAGGCGCAGCAGCGTCGCCGCCGTGCGCTCGGCCGCCGCCAGCCAGGCCGGATCGTCCAGAATCATGTGCCCCAGCAGCAGGAGCTGCGCCGAACGCGTGCTGTTGCCATCCTTGGAGCCGTTGAAGAAGTTCCGGGTGTACGGAATCACCACCTTGGTCGAGAGGAACGACATCCGGCTCGGCCAGGCCGTGGAGAAGGCCCAGCCGCCGACCTGCTGAAGATCGACCACCAGGTTCAGGTGCTGCCGGACCGCCGACTCGAGCGCCGCGCCCATCGGGTCGTCCGCCAGGTGTCGCGCCGGCGCCGGACGCGCCTCCGGCACCGCCACCGGCGGCACCACCGCCGGCCGCCGGCCGGCACCCGCCGCCATCGGCAGACGACGGTCCACCACCAGGTCGTCAATCTCGCCATCAAAGCCGCGAGCACTCGCATGGCCGATGCTCGGGGGCGTCCCCAGCAGCAGACAGAGCCACGGCGCCGACCGGAAACTCACCGCGGCCTCGCGGAGGTCGTCGCCGACCCCCAGCCAGACCCGGCCCGCCGCACGATCCCAGCCCAGACGCACAAAGACCCACTCCGACGCCGAGAGGCCGCCCACCGGGACCGCCACCGGGACCGCATCCGGCGTGCCCACTTCGTAGGGCGTGCCCACGCGAATGAACGAGGGCGTGATGCGACGGTCGTGGAACTGGTACTCGGCCAGCGCCAGGGTGTTGTCAGCACGCTTGATCAGCGCCAGGCCGGTGCCCTCGTCGTCCGTCGGAATCAGGCACTCGCCCACCGACGGCGCCAGCACCAGCAGCCACGAGTCCTGACCATCCGACCAGTGACGACGCCCCCCGCAGCGCACCCAGAAGCCAATCGTGCCACG
>JAAYZO010000570.1 GCA_012514865.1 Lentisphaerota bacterium
GAGTCTACCCGTAACCTATTCCAGTGACGGGTTTTCGGCACAGAACCAACGGCAGGAGCCTTCTGGCCCTGCCGTCAAAGCCTGATCAATGGAGCGAAGGAGGCCGTCAGGCCCCTTCGTGAATTGATCAGGTTAGTCCCCTTTCTCGTCCTCGTTCTCGTCCTCGTCCTCGTCCTCGTCCCCCCGTTCCCTGTCCCTATCCCAGTCCTGATCCTTGTCCTGCCCCTCTGGGGCTCTCCGGTCGACAAGGATGACGATCAGGATCAAGACGAGGATGGGTCAGCCGGTCCCATCGTTCGTTGTCGTGATCCCCCGCCGGCACCGCGGGCCACGCCTCGCGTGGGACCTGGCGCTTGGTTGCACGTGGTCTTGTCGCAGACCTTCAGCCTGCGATGCGCCGTTTTCGGTTTCCCAGGGCGTTGCCCTGGGCTGATGAATGATGCCCTTTCAGGGCGTCAGAACGGGGACCCTCATAGAGGCACCGGGGGCCACGCCTCGCGTGGGACCTGGCGCTTGGTACGCTTGACACCGCGCGCTCCCTCTGGCTATACTGGGGGCGGCCCGAGGACTATCTATGGAAAGGCCGTTGCCGATGCCCACGCTGCACATCTGCCGATGCCTGAGCGCGCCGTGGCTGGCGCGCTGCCGCCTGCCGCTGGCGGTGGCGGCAGCGCTGGTGGTGCTGCTGGCCTGCGCCGGCTGCGAGGCGCTGGCGTTCACCGACGAGCAGCTCATCCGCCAGCGCCTCCGTCTGCACGCGGCCGCGGTCACGACCGCCATCGAGACGCACGACTGGAACGCCCCGGCGGCCTACTACGACAGCGCCATGCGCTGGCAGCAGGGCCGGGCTGTCGTGCAGGGCCCCGTCGCTATCAAGGGCTTCCTGAACTCGCTGAGCAGCATCAAGGGCGTTGACTCGTTCCACACCATCGTCGACAGCACTCGGAAGGTCAACGCCGAGTGCATCGAGGCGACGGTGACCTTCCAGGCGCACTTGGTGATCTCGAGTGCCGAACTGAACTTCTCGAACTGCTACTGGCAGGCTCGCGTGGGCTGGGTGAAGCGGGGCCCGGGCAAGTGGCTGATCGGCTACATCGTCGAGATCAGCGAACGCAAGTCGGGCACCTTCAGCCGCATCTGACGGGCTGCCCGGCGCCGGGCGGGGCCGCGCGGCTCGCAGGATCGATCACGGAGTGGTGCTGTCGGCGCCGTCGCGGCTCGTGGAGGCATGCGGGTCGGCGGCCACTCGCCCACCAAGCGGTGGCGCGAGCGGCGTTTCCCCGTGTTCTGTCTGGCGCGCCACGCCAGCCGTTTCCCGGGCGCTGCCGGCGCCCGGGGGGTCCACGGGCGGCGCCGCGGACCTACTTGCCGCGGCGCTGGCCCCGCCGCAGGGGACGATCCGCGGGTCTCAGGAGTCGCGGCCGAAGAGCCGTCGGAAGAAGCCGGTCTTGGTCTTCGGCTCGCGCATGCGGGCGCGGGCGGCCTCCAGTTCGGCCTCGAGGAGGTGCTCGCTGATCTCCTGGGTGACGACCTGGCCCAAGGGGGTCTCCGTCGGGCGCTGGACCACGGCGCCCTCGCCCTCGGTGACCTTGAGCGTCGTTCGGCCGATGTCGATGCGGTCGCCGATGCGCAGGCGCTGCCGGGCCGTGACGCGTTTGCCGTTGACGAACGTCCCATGCCGGCTGCCCAGGTCCTCGATAGCGAGGTAGTCGCCCTTGCGCACGATCTCGGCGTGCAGCCTCGAGCAGGCCTTGTCGTAGAGCCTGATCTTGGCCTCTGGGCTTCGCCCAAGCCGGGCCGGGCCTTCCGGAAGACCGAAGACCTCACCGGCGTTGCCGCCTGCTGAACATACCAGCCTGGCCATGAGATCGCCCCTGTAGCCAACGCGTGTCGTCTGCAGACGCCTGTGCCCACAGGCGCGTTTACCATCATACTTTGCCTCGCCTGGGAAAGCAACGCCCTGCGAGGCCAAAAAGGGCGCGACGGTTCCGGCGCGCCGCTGCCGGCGCTTCCGGCCTGCCCTGTGCGGCTCGGCCCGGGCGCGGCGTGACGGACGGCCCCGTCGCGGGCCTGGCGGCCCTCAGTCGCCGATGAGGTCGGGGCGGTCCGGGGTGCGCGCCGCCTCGGTGGTGCGCTCCAGGACGGCGCGGTCGACGCCGTCGCGACGCCAGCGCTCGAGGGTGGCCAGCGTCAGCGCGAGGTGTCGCTGCTGTCGGCGCAGCGCCTCGGGCGAGTAGCTGTAGGCGAGCATCTCGGAGTGGAAGCCGACGAAGGGATGCTCGGCCTGGCAGCGCGCCGCGACGCCGGCCTGGACGAGGTCGTCGCGTACCGCTGCCAGCATAGCGTCGAGGTGGCGGGCGTGGTCCTCCGCGGGACCCTCCAGGAGGGCCTGGCGCGCCGCGTAGAAGGCGATGGCGTTGGCGGCCGCGGCGAACTGCGCCGCGAGGGCGCGGCTCACGACCAGGTCGTCACGGGCCTCGGGGAGGGCCAGCGCCGAGGCGGCTTCCGCGAACGTTGCACTGGCCGCGGTGAAGCCCCCTGCGACGGCCCGGAAGGCGGCGATGACCTCGGCCGTGGTGAAGGCCCCGGACCAGCGTGCCGGGTCGTTCTCGAAAGGCTGCTCGCGACGGCTGCGGGTCAGGCCGAAGTTGTACGGCTTGGCGGTGCCTTCCTCGTGTTCGAGGTTCAGGAGGTAGGCGGGGGCGCGAGTGATGGGGCTGAAGTACAGGACGCGGTTATCGATCGGGTAGGCATCGATGGCCTGGGCGCAGCCTTCGTAGGCCTCGCCGGCCAGACCCGCGGCCGCCTCACCCCAGGCCAGTGCCGAGAGCCGCCGCAGGAAGGCATCACGGCCCGGCCGCGGCTCGACGACGGCCTCGCCGGCGGCTTTGTGCATCCACGACGGGAAGCCGCCTGGGACCCACCCCAGCATGGCCCCGCCGACGCCGAGCGACCGGCCCGCCGCCACCTTGTCGTAGACCACCGTCGGCACCGGCAGATGCGGCACCGACGACACCTCGTAGCTGGTGCCGATCTGGAGCTTGGCGTAGACCGTCCGGCCGAGCCGCCGGCCGGCCTCGGCCAGGCGCGTGAAGGACTCCGAGGGGCCGGTATACGAGAGGGCGTACTCGTGCACCCCGACTTCGCGCCCCGCCACCGTCTTGCGCCCGCCATGCTCGAAGTTGCCCAGCCAGACAATGGCGGGGTCGCTGCGTTCCATGACCTCGAGCATCGGGTCGATGGGCAGGCTTCGCAGCGACTGTGCGGCGCCGTCCATCATGTAGGTCCAGGCGATGAGCCTGGCCTCGGGGGCGCTGTCGCGGATGCCGGCGGCGAAGGTATCGAGGTCCTCGGCGAGGCCCTCGGCCTGGGTACGCCGCTGGCAGCGCGGGCACTGCGCCGCGACGCCGGCCTTGGACCAGCAGGTGGTGTAGCGCTCGCCATTGAAGAGGTTGATCAGGCCGCCCAGGCCGGGGGCCTCGGCGAAGAGCCGCGCGGTCATCTCGCGGATGGCCTCGCGCAGCCGCGGCACCGAGGTGCAGAGGGTCCCGTCGGCGCTGCTGATCTCGGGATGGGCCTGCAGGGCCGGGTGACCCGCCGGCAGGCCGCGCGGTTCGATGCAGAAGACGAAGACGCGGATGCCATAGCGCGCCGCCCGGCCGATCAGCTCGCGCAGGCGGTCCAGACGAGGCTCCGGCGCGCCAAACTCGGGCAGCACCCGGCTGGGGACGAGATTGCGCAGAAGCGCCGCCACCCAGAGGCCATTGACGCCGGCATGGGCCAGACGCTGCAGGTAGCCATCCGGGTAGGCGTCGACCGGGCTGTCCAGCTCCCAGCCCGAGAGCCAGCGGTAGGGCGCCAGCGGCGAGCGCGTGATGCGGTCGCGCCACGCCTGTCGGCGCTCCAGACGGCCCAGCGGCAGGATCGGCGCCCGGCGCAGCAGCATCTCGTCCTCGAGGAGGAAGACGCCCCGCCGCAGGCCGGCCAGCCCGCGGGCGCGTATCGCGGCTCCCGTCGGGCCCACCGTGATGTCGACATCCTCATCGCCCAGATCCGACGCGGCGCCGGCAGGCGAGAACTCCACCCGGTAGCCGACCGACGGGTCGCCCGGCACCGCCATGACGCGGCCGAGGAACTGCGACAGGTCCTGGCGCAGGGCGTCCAGGCCGGGCTGGCCCGACAGAGATGGGGCGTCGACGCGCAGGTCGATGCCGCCGGCCAGCGCCACCTCGGCGCCGTCACGCGGACGCCGCCCGGCGTCGCGGCAGCTCTCGCGGTGGCAGGGCTCCGCCAGGCGCGCCAGGAGCGCCGCCATGCCCTCTGGAAAGTCGATATCCGGGTGCATCATCGCCATGGCCCTCACCTGCCCGCGACCCGCACGCCCGGCCGTCCTGCGGCGGC
>JAAYZO010000571.1 GCA_012514865.1 Lentisphaerota bacterium
AGCGCCCGGTGCACGGTGATCGCCGCCTCGATCACGATCGTCCCGATTTGATTCTCCGTCATTCTCTGCGCCTCTGCGCGAGATATGCCTTCTTCCTGTTCCGGTTCCAACGACTGATTCCACCCCGACTGCCCTTTGCCGGACGTGGTTTCCGCCGGTGCACTACCATCCGCCCCCGGCAGCCCGAAGTCAATGCACCGGGGGCCAGGGCCCAGAGCCACGGCGGCGGTGTCGCGGGGCCGCAGCTTCCTTGCGCCCTCGCCGCGCTCCTGGCAAGGCAAGGACCTCGTGCTGCCGGTTGGACGCGGACCGTTGCAGTGCCGTGGTCGCTATGGCGCAGCGAGGGGGTGCCAGAACCTGGCCTTCAGACAGCCCTGCACCGTCATAGCACCGCCTTGACTCTCGGGGCCGGACGTCTATCCTTGAGAAGCACGAGCCTCAGTCGCGAGTGTAGGGAATGGGAAGCCAGTGACGGTCAAGGACCTCAAACCGAACGCCGTTGTCCGGGGTGCGCTCTTCCCCGAAGCGGTCAAGGTGATCGCCGTCGTGCCGATGGGCGACTCGGTGAAGCTCATCGGCGAAGGCATGGTCTCCGGCAAGGTGCATCAGCCGGTGCTGACGCCGGATCAGATTGCCGGTCTCGAAGCCAGCCCTGGCACGCGCCCCTACGACGGCGACTCCGAGAAGTTCAGGCTTGGCATCGAGGCGATGCGCTTGGGATTGGCCTACGAGTACGACCCGTATTTCAGTCTCTCCATCGCCCGCGTCGATCCGTTGCCCCACCAGCTTGAGGCCGTCTACGACTACTTCCTGAAGCTGCCCCGGATCCGCTTCCTGCTCGCTGACGACCCTGGCGCCGGCAAGACGATCATGGCCGGGCTGTTGATCAAGGAGCTGAAGGTCCGCGGCCTGATCCGCCGCGTGCTCATCGTGACGCCCGCCAACCTCTCGTTCCAGTGGCAACGCGAGATGAAAGACAAGTTCCGCGAGGACTTCACCGTCGTGCGCAGCGGCCTCCTGCGTGCCAACTACGGTGCCAACCCGTGGCAGGATCTCGACCAGGTCATCACGTCGGTCTCCTGGGTGTCTCGGATCGAGGATGCCAACGAGAGCCTGTTGCGCAGTCACTGGGATCTGGTCATCGTCGACGAAGCCCACAAGATGAGAGCCTACAGCGAGGACAGGAAAACCCTGGCCTATCAGCTTGGCGAAGCACTCTCCGAACGCACGGATCACTTCCTCCTGATGACCGCCACCCCGCACCGCGGTGATCCGGAGAACTTCGCGCTGTTCCTGCGGCTTCTGGACGCCGATGTCTATGCCGACCCGTCCAGCATCCAGCTCGCCATAGACAACAACGAAGCGCCCTTCTACCTGCGCCGCGTCAAAGAGGCCCTGGTGACCTTCCCCGATCCTGCCACGGGAGTCTCCAGAAGCCTGTTTACCAGACGCACCGTGCATACGGTGAGGTTCGAGATCGACAACGACGAGCTGGATTTCTACGATGCCCTGACGCAGTATGTCGAAGAGCAGTCCATTCGGGCTGCTGAACAGGATACGGCGGCGGCCCGTGCGGTCGGGTTCACCATGGCCATGCTGCAGCGCCGTTTTGCCTCCAGTATCTACGCCGTGCGCCGCACCCTGGAGCGGATGAAGGGCAAGCGTGAGCGGATCCTCGCCGACCCCGAGGCCTACCGTCAGGAGCAGATCGCCAAGAAGATCCCGGACGACTTCGACGATCTGACCGAGGAGATGCAGCAGGCCATCCTTGACGCGGCTGAAGCCTACGTGGTCTCGGTCGATCCCGCGGCCCTTTGCGATGACATCGCCGAACTCGGCAGGCTCATCGGCAAGGCGCAGGCGCTGGAGCGCCGTGAGGTCGAGTCGAAGCTCGTCCGCCTTCGCGAGTTGATCACCCAGGGCGGATTCCTCGGCGACCCGCAGATGAAGCTGCTCATCTTCACCGAGCACAAGGACACTCTGGACTACCTTGCCGGCGATGGCCGCGATGGGCGGCCCCTGGGCAAGCTGCGCGACTGGGGTCTGAACATCACCCAGATCCACGGCGGCATGAAGATCGGCGACCGGGACACACCCGGCAGCCGCATCTACGCGGAACGCGAGTTCAAGGAGAGCTGCCAGGTGCTGGTCGCAACCGAGGCCGCCGGCGAGGGCATCATCCTCCAGTTCTGCTGGTACATGATCAACTACGACATCCCCTGGAATCCGAACCGGCTTGAGCAGCGCATGGGCCGCATTCACCGCTACGGCCAGGAGAAAGACTGCTACATCCAGAACTTCGTGGCCACCAACACCCGCGAAGGCCAGGTGTTCGAGAAGCTCTTCGAGCGCATCGAGCAGATCGAGGCGGACCTCGATCCCAACGGCACGGGCAAGGTTTTCAACGTCCTGGGCGATGTCTTCCCCGCGAACCAGATCGAGCGCTGGTTCCGCGAGATGTACGCCCACAACCTCAGGTTTGAGGAGCTGCTCGAGTCGCGCATCGTGGAGAACGTCGACGCAGCCCGACTCCGTCGCATCACCGAGTGCACGCTGGAAGGTCTGGCCAAGCGCTCGCTCAACCTGTCCGCCATCGTCGGCAAGTCGGAGGTAGCCAAGGAACGCCGCCTGGTACCCGAGGTGATCGAGGACTTCTTCCTAGGCGCGGCTCCGCTGTCGGGTGTAGCCCCTCGCGCCGCCCAGCGCGGGTCTCATGTCTTCCGTATCGGACGCCTGCCGCGGTCGTTGCTGCCCCTGGGCGACGAACTGGAGCCGCGCTTTGGCAAGCTGGGCCGAGAGTACCAGCAGGTCGTCTTCGACAAGGGCCTGCTGGCTCAGGACGCCACCCTCGAGTGGGTCACGCCAGGGCACCCGCTCTTCGAGTGCGTCCGGGCCTTCGTCGAGCGCAACGTCGGCGACGACCTGGCCAACGGCGCCGTGTTCTACGACCTGCACACCGCGTCGCCGTACCACCTGGACGTGTTCAGCGCCGAAGTCCGGGATGGCCGCAGCAATGTCCTTCACAAGCGGCTCTTCGTGGTCGAGTCCTGGCCGGGCGGCAGGCTCGCGATCCGGCAGCCCACCGTGTTTCTCGACCTCTCGCTGGCCCCGCGTGGTACCGCCCCGCCGCCTGGGCTTGCCAGTCCTGACCGCGAGGCCATGGAAGCGCACCTCTACAGCCATGCCCTCGTGCCGCTGCGTGACGAGATCCGCGCCCAACGTGAGGGCGAAATCGTCCGCATCGCCGCCCACATGGAAACGAGCCTGAACGCCGTCATCCACCGCGTGCAGTGCCAGTTTGCGACTCTGATGGAGCAGCGCGAAGCGAAGTCGGCGGAGTCCGGACTGGAGGGGCGCCTCCGCATCTTCGAGGACCGCCTTGACGAGCTGAATGGCCGTCTGGAGACTCGGCGCGAGGAGCTGCTCAAAGAGCGCGAGTGCGCCGTCAGCAACATCCAGCACGCCGGCGCGGCCTGGGTGCTGCCCCATCCGGACCGCGACACGCCGGCCATCAGGCCCATGGTCAGCAACCCCGAGATCGAGAGGGTCGCCGTGGACGCGGTCATTGCCCATGAGGAGGCGCGTGGGTGGAAGGTCGAGAGCG
>JAAYZO010000572.1 GCA_012514865.1 Lentisphaerota bacterium
GACGCCGGCGTCGATCAGCTCGGACAGGCGCTGGACGACCATGGCGCGGTCTTCCTTGTACGTCATCCCAAACCAGTGCTCGTCGGTCTCCAGAACCGCCGTCCGACAACGCCCGCGCTTGACCAGGGTGTCGACCACGGTCGGGATGTAGAACTCCGAACCCGGGGTCTCGCGGCGCGCCTGCAGGAACTCGATGAAGAGATCCTCGAGGGCCGCGAACAGGCTCGGGTGGAAGCCCCAGAGGTTCAGCGAGGCCGGCTCGGCGCCGGTCAGCTCGCCCCAGGTGCCATCCTCACGACCATAGCGCGCCCCCGTGGCGGTCATCTCGATGCGGGTGCGCTCGGCCACCTCGACCAGGAAGCCTTCCGCATCGCGCTGGCAGATGCCGCGCGAGACGCTCCCGAAACGGCTCAGGGTGTTGGCCAGACGGTACGCGACCATGGCGTAGGTCCGCGCGTCGTGCCGCGGACTGCGCAGGAAGTCGCCCACAGTCTGGTAGGCACCGGCGCCATAGAAGTCGTCGGCGTTGATCACTGCGAACGACGACGACACCACCTCACGGGCACTCCAGATGGCCTGGCCGGTGCCCCAGGGCTTCTGCCGGCCGGCCGGCAACGTGAAGCCGCTGGGCAGGTCGTCGAGGCGCTGACAGACCGTGCGCAGGGTGATGCGGCCGTCAAGACGGCTGCCGAAGTGCTCGCGCAGGGGCTCCTCGAGTTCCTCCCGGATGATCAGTACGACCTCGCCGAACCCGGCCCGCCAGCCGTCGTAGATCGAGTAGTCCAGCACGAATTCGCCGCAGGGCCCCACCGGGTCCATCTGCTTGATGCCGCCGTAGCGGCTGCCCATGCCCGCCGCCAGTACCAGAAGTGTAGGTGCACTCATCGCCGCCCTGCCTGCCTGTTGGGCCGCGGCGGCGCACCAGGGTCCTCCCGGCGCGGGCGCCTTGCCGGCCCGCTTTGTCTTCAGCGCTGGCCCACCCGGGCCACGGCCTGACGCGCCACCTCGGCGATGGCCTTCCACTGACCGGCCGCCATCGCCTCTTTCTTGGCAATCCAGGTGCCGCCGACCACCGCCACCTGCGGCAGCGCCAGGTAGTCTGCCATGTTCTTCTCGCTGATCCCGCCCGTCGGGCAGAACTGCAGGCCGAGGTGGCCGTAGGGGCCGATCAGGGCCTTGAGCATGGCCACGCCGCCGGCCGCTTCCGCCGGGAAGAACTTCAGCATGGTCACGCCCAGGGCGTAGGCGCGCTCGATGTCGCTGGGGGTGCAGATGCCCGGCGCGAAGGGGAAGCCCGCCGCCACCGCCGCCTCGACCACGGACGGATTCGTCCCCGGGGCCACCGCAAAACGCGCCCCGGCGTCAATGGCACGGCTGAGCTGGTCGGTGTTCAGCACCGTGCCGGCACCCAGAATCATGTTCGGGAACTGCTTCGAGGCAGCCCGGATCGTGGCCTCCGCCGCCGAGGTGCGGAAGGTGATCTCCGCCACCGGCAGACCGCCCTCGCAGAGGGCATCACAAAGACGCAACCCATCGTCGGGCGTATCGACCGCCACCACCGGAATCACGCCATACGGACGCAGTTGCTTGAACATGATCGCGCACGCTCCTTACCTACCGACGTCGTCACACCAGGGGGCACCGCCGAACGACACCGCTACGCCGCGCGCGCCGCCCTGAAGCACCGCGCCAATGTAGCCACCCGGACGCGTTTTGGTAGCCTGACGGCTCAGTTCCCAATCCCAAAAAGGCGGTCCAGGCCGGGATCGCGGGCCACCCCCAGGTCGAGGGCCTGCTGGTACCACGTCCGCGCCTCGTCAAGACGGGGCGGCTGACGCGACGAGAGCAGCACGGCCAGGTTGAACGCGGTCTCGCCGTCGCGCCGGTTCAGCTCGTGGGCACGGCGGAACTGCACCTCGGCCGCGTCGTACCACCCCAGGGAGCTGCAGGCCAGGCCCAGACAGCGCTGCGCCACGGCGTTACCCGGCTCCAGCGCCACGGCCCGACTGAGCATCGACACCGCCAGGTCGGGTGCCTGCCGGCGCAGCAGGGTGAAGCCCAGCGGCAGGATCGTCTGCAGGTCGTCCGGATCGAGCTTGAAGGCGCGCTTGAGGTAGCGCTCGGCCTCCTCGTCGTTGCCCTGCTCGGCCGCGATGAGCCCGAGGCGCTGGGCCGCCAGGCGGTTCTCGCTGTCCTGGGCGAGGACGCGCTCGTAGTTCCAGCGCGCCGCCTCGACCTTGCCGTCCTTCTCGGCGGCGACCGCCTGGCGGAGGTAGCCGCGGATGATGGCGGCCTGCTCGGCCTGCCGGCGCGCCGTCTCGGGGTCAGCCGGCGTCACGGCGGCCGGCGCCGACGCCGCCGGCGCCGCCGTGCCGCCGCTCGGCAGGGCCGCCAGGGCCGCCTCCAGAGCGCGCCGCTTCTCGGTCTCGGCCGCCAGACGGGCGGAGGCCTCCTGGAGCTGACGCAGCACTGCCTGTTCCCGCGCCGAGACATCCCGCGACATCGCCTCGCGGAAACGCGCCACCTCACGATCGCGCTCCTGGACCTGCGACTGAGTCTCGCGCAGACGGCCCTCGAGGACGAGCCTGTCCTGCTCCAGAGCCTGCACGCGCTGCTTCAGCTCGGCGCTCAGGCGGTCGGCCTCGCCGAGACTCGCCGTCAGGCCGTCCACCACGTCGACCTTCGCTTTCATCACCGCCGCCTCGCGGGCGAAGGCCGCGGCGCCCTCCTCGCGGCTGCGCGTCAGCCGGGCGACCTCCTGGCGCTGCGTCTCGAGCTGCGCCTGGAGGTCGCGCTGAACGGCCTCGAGATCGCGCAGGCTCTTCTCCTGCTGGCGAAGCAGCGCGAGCTGCTCCTCGGTCTTCTGGCGGAGCTGGTTGCGCTCGCCCTCGGCGGCGGCGAGGAGCTCGCGGCTCTGCTGGAGCTGCTCGGCGTTGTCATCGCGGCCGCGCCGCGAGTCCTCGGTGGCGCGCTCGATATCGCGCAGACGCCGGGTGTAGTCGCTGTTCTCGGCCTCCAGGGCCTGGGTGCGGGCCGTGAGGGTCTTGGCGCTGGCCTCGGCCGCCGCGGCCTGGTCCTTCAGCGCCGCCAGGGCGGTCCGCTCGCGAACCAGATCCTGGCGCAGCACCGCGACCTCGCCGCGGGCCGCCGCCAGGGCCTTCTCCTGATCCGCCTGGCCCTGGAGCTGCGTCTGCATCGTCCCGACGCGGCCCTCCAGGCGCGCCAGGTCGGCACGCAGGGCCTCCACCTCACGGCGGTGCTGCTCAGCGGCCGCCGCGCCGGCTGCCTCCGCCGCCCGCAGGCGCTCATCGCGGGCCTGCAACGCCTCCTGGTGCTGAACCGCCGCCAGCCGCGCCTTCTCCTCCAGCGCCGCAACCGCCGCGCGCGCCTCGTCCCGCCCGGCCGCCGCCGCCCGCGCCTTCTCCTCCAGCGCCGCGACCGCCGCCCGCGCCGCGTCACGCTCCGCCGATGCCACCCGCGCCTTCTCCTCCAGCGCCGCCACCTCGGCGGGCGCCGCCAGCGTCGGCGCGACGGCCTCGCCAGGCGCCTCGCGCTGCCGGCGCGGGTCCTGCATGAGCCGATCACGCTCAGCCTGCGTGGCCGCCAGGAGACGCTCCAGCTCGGCCTGGCGCGCGGCCGACGCCGCCTGCTCGGCCTGCAGGCGCCGCACCTGCTCGTCGAGTCCCTGACGCGCCGCCGCTTCAGCAGCCGCCTGGTCGCGCTGCCGCCGGAACTCCGCCGCCTCAAGGCGCGACTGCGCCAGCGCCGCCTGCGACCCGGCCAGCTCCTGCCGTGACTGCGCCAGGGCCGCCTCCGATGCCGCCAGGTCCTGCCGCGGCTGTGCCAGGGCCGCCTGCGAGGCCGCCAGGTCCCGCTGCGACTGCGCCAGGGCCGCCTGCGAGGCCGCCAGATCCTGCCGGGCCTGCCCCAGGTCGCGTTGCGACTGCTCGATCGCCGTCTGGCGCTGCGCCGACAATGCCGCCTCCTCAGCACGACGCTGCTCCAGCGCCGCCAGGCGGCCCTGGGCCTCGGTGGCCAGGCGACGCGCCTCGGCCGCCTCCGCCGTGGCCGCGTCACTGCGGTCGGTCAGCTCACGCTGGAGGCGCAGCCATTCGTCCTGAGCGGCACTCGCCTCGCGCAGCTTCTCCTTGACGTTCTCATAGGCCTTCCGGTAGGTCTCGAAGGCCTTGGTCAACTGCTGTTCGCGCGCCCGCGTGCGCTCTAGATCGCCCTGGAGCTGCTTGGCCACCTCCTCGATGCCGCTCTTGCGGCGCAGCTCGGCGACGTCGGCGCTCAACTGCTCGACCTGCTGGCGCAGGGCCGTGTTCTCCTCGCGAAAACGGGTGCGCTCGGCCATGACCGCGTTGATGTCCTCGGCCGTGCTGACGGTGCGGGCTGACTCGACCCGTGCCCGCTCCAGTGCCTCCGCCGTGAGACCGAGGCGCTGCTTGAGCGCCTGGTTCTCGTCGGTCAGGGTACGGATGCGCTCGTGCAGCTCGCCGGCGAGCTTGGCGAGGTCGGTCTGACTCAGGGTGGCGCTGTTCGCCTGGACCTGGGACTCCAGGCGACGGATGCGCTGCGTGCAGTAGGTGATGCGGTAGCCGAGCAGCGAGGGATTCCAGCCCGGGTACCTCCGCCGCACCGCCTCGAACGTCTCGAGGGCGTCGCGGTACTGCGCCAGGGCCTGCGCGACGTCGCCGGCCTCCTCGGCGCGGCCGCCCTCCTCGAGCTTGACGAAGCCCGCCATCCACTCCTCGCGGGCTTTGGCGTCCGTGTCCTGCGCCTGCAGACACGCCGGCCCGGCCACCATGAGGACCGCGAAAAACGGCAACAGTAGGGCAGTGAGTGTTCGCATCGGTCTTCCGCTATGCTCGTCGTTAAGGCCAGCGAGGGCGGGCATGGCTGCCCCTCTATGGCCCTGCATTCACGTAACGATCCAGGCTGGCATCACGGGCCGCACCCAACGCCAGGGCGCGCTCATACCAGTCACACGCCTCGGCCCGGCGCGTCGGGCCGGCCGCCGCCAGCAGCGCCGCCAGACTGAAGGCCGAGTCGGCACGCCGCGCGTCGAGTTCCAGCGCGCGCCGCAAGGCCGCCTCCGCGGCGTCGCGCCAGCCGCACTCCACCAGAGCCACGCCGAGGGCGTGGTGGATGTCGGCTCGCTCCGGCGCGGCCGCCGACGCCGTGAAGAGCGCCCCCAGGGCCTGCCGCGCACCGCCGCGACGAACCTGCACCAGCCCAAGCCGAAGGAGGACGTCCGGGTCGTCCGGATGAGCCCGCCGGGCCTGCTCCAGGAGCACCATCGCCTCGGCGTCGTCACGACCCGCCAGGAGGGCGCCAAGACGGCCCGACAGCGCGGCATCCTCGGGACGGCGCCCGAGCAGCTCGCGCAGGGCCGCCTCGGCGGCGCGGCCGTCACCCGCCGACAGGGCCCGGTTGACCGCCGCCTCCAGACGGGCCTCCTCGGCCTGACCCCGTGCCGCGGCCTGCGCCGCCGCCGCCGCGGCCCGCCGCTCGGCCTCATGCTCGGCCTCCTCAGCGGCTGCCGCCACCTGCAACGCCCGCAGCGCCGCCTGCGCTTCCTGCAACGCCGAATGGGACTGCTCCCAGCGCTGCCGCAACGCCTCGTGGTCCTGTCGCAGACCCTCCACCGCCGCCGGCTGCAGGGCCCTCACGTCGGCCTCCAGGAGCTGCAGGCGTTCCTGCAGTCGGGCGACCTCCTGTCGCGCCGCGGCGGCCTGTGCCTCGGCGTCGAGGCGTGCCTGCGTCGCGGCGGCGGTGGTCGCCGCGGC
>JAAYZO010000573.1 GCA_012514865.1 Lentisphaerota bacterium
AAGGACGCCGCGATGATGGCCGCGCCGCCGCCGGCCGGTGTCAGGACTGCGTCGGCAACCGCGACGGAACCGGCATCCACCGGGCGGTTGAAGACCACCTCGAGGTGCCGGAAGGGCGCCGCGGGATCAGCGCCGGTCGGGAGGGCCTGCACCACCTGCAGGCCGTCAGCCGGCGCCGGCACCGTGAAGACATCGGCCCAGGCGTCGACAACCGGCTCGCCGGGGGTGCCGTCGCCATCCTGATCCATCGGATTGCCGGCGGCATCCCTGACGCCCGGCCCGAAGACCAGGCTGTAGTCGGCGCCGCCCGGCAGGCTCTCAACGTCGATGCGGAAGCTGCTGGCGACCACGGGCGCCGCGGCGAACTCGACGACAAATCCCGGGGCCAGTGTCGTCGGCGCGTTGTCGAACCAGTAGCCGTAGGCCTGATCACCCAGATGCACGGCCCAGTGCTGGCCGTCACGATTGTCGGGCTGATTGGACCCCCAGTAGGTGTAGACCATGGCAGCGCCATCCGGCCAGTACCAGTGGAAGTACGCCCCCGCCACGCCGGCCTCACGACGCAGGCCGATCCAGGGGCCGATGCTGGGAGCGCCGGGGGCATGGCGCCAGAAGGACACATCCGCGACCAGGCTGCGGACAAAGGTCATCTCGTTGCCATCGGCAATCGAGACCAGCGCCCCGCCGAGACGTTTGGCCTCGGCTTCGGCCCCGAACCAGGTGACGCCCTCGCGACGCAGGACCGGCAGGTACCAGGTGCCCGTGCCGGGATTCTGCTTCAGGCCCGGCCACAGCGGCGTCACCGCGGTGGCCATCGCGCGGAGTGTGCCATCGCCATTGCGGACTTCGACCTGATCCGGCGACAGGTCGGCGACGCGCACCGGGCGATCGAAGTGGATGGTGCGGCTGAAGCAGGGCGTGGGCACGGGCCCGTCGACGGCCGTCACCCGCGGTCCGCCGTCGTCGATGAAGAGATCGAGGGTCGTCTGGGTCGGCTCGCCGATCCAGGGCGTGAAGACGACGCTCAGCCGATGTGCCCCACCGGCCAGCGGCTCGGGCGGCGTCAGGGCCACCGTGCCGGCCCCGGTCACCGCCTGGCTCCAGCCGGGCACGGCGACGCCGTCGCGGTAGACCTCAATCAGACCTGCGTCGGTGGCCGTCACCTGCAGGGTCGGCGTGGTGTCGCTGGTCAGGCGGTCGGCGGTATCGAGGCCGCTGTCGCTGGCCGGATCGAGGGTCGCGGTCACCCGCGGCGGCACCGCCGGGATGCCCAGGGGGGCACTGGCGACATCCTGGCCGCCGGCGAGGGCGTTGCCGGCGGCATCGCGGACCGTCGTCGTGCCACGCACAGTCAGGCGGAAGGCATCGCCGGCGATCGCCGGGTCGCAGCGCAGGGTGGCGGTGCGGGTAGCGGCGTCGTAGCTGATGTCGACGAGGTCGGCGCTGCGATCGATGTCGTTGCCATTGCCGAAGACACCATCGCCGCCGCTGGCGGTCAGGAGGTAGTTGCCGACATCGATGACGCTCGCCTGGTCCATGGCCTGACTGTCGCTGTAACTGATGCGCAGGGTGCGCCGCGGTCCAGGCAAGGGCGCCGCGGCCCAGGTGGGCGACTCGGCCGCGACGCCGGCGCCGAAGATGCCATTGCAGCCGGCGACCGCATCGACAACGGTCGTGCCGACGCCCTCGTTGAGCCGCCAGAGCCCGGCCAGGCCGGGCTCGTTGCCGACCGGCGCGGTGGCCACCAGGGCGGCGACCTCGGCCGG
>JAAYZO010000574.1 GCA_012514865.1 Lentisphaerota bacterium
AGGCCGCCGCACCGCGAAGCCCCGCCCGCAACAGGCCGGTCCGACCGGACTTGTCGGACGGGTCAGACCTGTCAGACCTGTCAGACTGGTCAGACCTTCCCGGCGCCTGAGCGGCGCCGGGCCGTGCTCGGGGCGGCGTGCTCCGCCGCGGTTGCGCCCGGTGGAGGCGCTTCTATAGTGGTGCCATGCCGGGCTTACGGCCGCGCCGGTGCGGGCCGGTTGCCCGGTGCGCACCGGCAACGGGAGAGTCGATGTCCCTGCTCAGCTACCACTGTCACAGCACCTGGAGCGACGGCCAGGCCAGCATTGCGGCGATGATTGCGGGGGCGGCGGCGGCCGGCCTGCGCGAGTTCGGTCTCAGCGACCACTACGCCTGCACGCCGTACGACGACACCTGCGCCCATCTCTGGTCGATGCCGCGCAACGGCCGCGCCCTCGAGGGCTGCCTGGCCGAGCTGGCCGCGGCGGCCGCCGCGGCGCCGCCGCCGCTGATCATCCGGCGCGGCGTCGAGGCCGACTACTTCCCGGAGACCTGGCGCGAGGTCCGCGGCCGCCTGGAGCGCCTCGACCTCGACTACGTCATCGCCTCGGTGCACTACGTCGAGCGCTTCCCGGTCGACAACGCGGCGCGCTTCTGGGAGGCACTCAGCCAGGCCGACATCGACCGCATCTACCGCGGCTACTGGGAGCGCGTGCGGCAGTTGGCCGAGTGCCGCCTCGGCGACATCGTCGGCCACCTCGATCTGCCCAAGAAGTTCGGATTCGTCTCTGCGGCGGACCTCTCCCGCGAGATCGGCGACGCCCTCGATGCCATTGCCACGGCCGGCCTCTGCGTCGAGCTCAACACCGCCGGCTGGGACAAGCCCTGCGCGGCGCCGTATCCCTCTGCCGAGCTGCTGCGCGAGGTCCAGGCGCGCGGCATACCGGTCATGCTCAACGCCGACGCGCACACCCCCACCGAGGTGGCGCGCCACTACAGCCGCGGCGTCGCCCTGCTGCGCGAGTGCGGCTTCCGCGCCCTGCGCGGCTACGCCCGGCGCCAGGCCTGGGAGTTCCCTCTGCCGGAGTGACCACACGCCATGACCCGCCGCCAGCAACTGCGTCAGGCCCTGCGCTTCCAGCCCACCGACCGGGTCCCGAAGGACCTCGGCGGGATGCTCTCGACCGGCGTCAGCGCCTTCGCCTACCCAGGCCTGGTGGCCGCGCTCGGGCTGCCCTACCGCCGGCCCCGCGTCTATGACACCGGCCAGATGCTGGCCCTGCCCGACCCGGATGTCCTCGACGCCCTCGACTGCGACTGCGCCTTCGTCGCCGCGGACGCCTGCTGCAACCTCTTCGACGAGCCCGAGCGCTGGCACGACTACGACTTCCGCGGCCGCCTCCCGGCCCGGGTGATGACGCAGGCGGCCTTCGCCGACCAGCCCGACGGCTCCATCCTCCAGCATGGCCACAGCACCATGCTGCCCTCGTCCTACGTCTTCTCGGCACCGCACGGCGGCCAGGTCCTCGACCTCGGCGCCGAGCCGCCGCGCGAGGACCTCGATGCCCTCGCCGCGGCGCTGCTTCAGCAGCGCTTCACCCCCGAGCGCGTCGCCGCCATCGGTGAGTACTGCCGACGGGCGCGCGCCGCCAGCGACCGCGCCATCATGTTCAGCGGCCTCTCGGCCGGCCTCGGCTACCGCCATGGCATGGCACCCTTCTCGATGCTCTGCCTCCTCGACCCGGGCTATGTCCGCGAGCTGCACCGCATCCTCATCGACCACGCCATCGCCCAGGCCGAGAGGCTCCTGCCGGCCATCGCGCCCTATGTCGATGTGCTCATGCTCTCGGCCGACGACCAGGGCACCCAGCAGGCCTCGATCCTGCCGCCGGGGGTCTACGCCGAACTCTTCGTGCCGGCCTACCGGCGCCTCAACGACGCCTGCCACCGCCTGGCTCCCGAGGTCTTCACCTTCTACCACTCCTGCGGCGCCATCTACGACCTCCTCGACGCCGTCGTCGAGGCCGGCTTCGATGTGCTCAACCCGGTGCAGTGGTCGGCCGGCGGCCACTCCTACCGCGAGTGGAAGGACCGCTGCCGTGGCCGCCTGGCGCTCTGGGGCGGCGGGGTGAACACCCAGTCGACCCTGCCCCTGGGCTCGGTCGAGGCCGTCGCGGACGAGGTCCGACGGGTCGTGAGTACCCTCAGCGCCGACTCGGGCTACGTCTTCTGCGCCATTCATAACCTCCTCGCCGAGATCCCGCCCGAGAAGATCCTGGCGATGTACCGGGCCGCCG
>JAAYZO010000575.1 GCA_012514865.1 Lentisphaerota bacterium
CGAGCGTCCGGACGAGCCCGACTGGGATCCGACCCAGCCCGAGCACTACCACGACTGGTACTTCAGCGTCGACCAGCCCGGCCGGGGCCGCCTGATGGACCTCTTCCAGTCCACGGGCGCGACCCTGGTCATCTCCGGTCACATCCACTGCCGGCGCGCGCTGATGGCGGACGGCATCCGCTTCGACTACGCCCCGGCGACCAGCTTCGGGCAGTGGGCCGGCCGCTGGCCCGACGGCGACCCGGCCCTGGGTTTCATGGTCTACACCGTGAGTGCCGACGGCATCACGGGACGCTTTGAGCCCCTGCGCGAGGTCGTCCAGGCGGCCGGCGAGCCCTACGGCGTCGGGGGGCACCCCCTGCCGGCCGCACGCGACTACGGGATGGCCTGGGACCCGAGCTACGCGCGCACCCTGAACGGCCGCGTGCCGACGCTGCAGGATGCCTGAGCGCGGCGGGCGGACGGCAGAGCCGGGGGCGGGCGTGGCGCCGTGCCGCCGCCCGCGGCGGCCCAGGGCTGTTTGAAAGTCCGGTTCTGGCACCCCTTCAGGGTGCGTGGTGTGTGGGTTCGCGGTGCCGGGGGTCGAGCTGCGCGCGACCCCCGGCTACGATCTGGCACCCCTCCAGGGTGACCGAGAGAACGCCGACGCGATCTTCGATCAGCCCTGGCGGCGGCCTGGCCGGGGCTGGCGAAGAGCCGAATCGGCGGTACACTACCGTTTTTGCCGATGGGCCTGTCCGCCGCGGTGTGCCGGCCCGGCCATGGAGAACCCAATGCCTTCCCACAAGACTGCGCAGTACGAGCCCGCTGCTATCGAGCCCAAGTGGCAGCGCTTCTGGCTTGAGAACAAGACCTTCCGGGCCGTGGATGCCGACACCACGCGTCCGAAGCTCTATGTCCTTGACATGTTTCCGTACCCGAGTGCTGCCGGCCTGCACGTCGGCCATCCCGAGGGCTACACCGCCACCGACATCTACTGCCGCTACCAGCGCATGAAGGGCCGCAACGTCCTGCACACCATGGGCTGGGACGCCTTCGGTCTGCCGGCCGAGCAGTATGCCATGCAGACCGGGACGCCGCCCCGCATCACCACCCGGAACAACATCGACAGCTTCCGTCGCCAGATCCAGTCGTTCGGCTTCAGCTACGACTGGGACCGCGAGATCAACACCACCGACGAGAGCTACTACCGCTGGACGCAGTGGATCTTCTGCCAGCTCTACAAGAAGGGCCTCGCCTACGTCGCCGAGGTGCCGGTGAACTGGTGTCCGGCCCTGGGGACGGTCCTGGCCAACGAGGAGGTCATCAACGGCCGCAGCGAGCGCGGCAACCACCCGGTGGTGCGCCGGCCCATGAAGCAGTGGGTGCTGAGGATTACGGCCTATGCCGAGCGTCTGTTGAACGACCTCGAGGGCCTGGACTGGCCCGAGGGCATCAAGGAGATGCAGCGCAACTGGATCGGCCGCAGCACCGGCGCCGAGGTCGACTTCCGCGTCGACGGCCTGTCGGAGCGCCTGCGCGTCTTCACGACCCGCCCGGACACCCTGTTCGGGGCCACCTACATGGTCCTGGCGCCGGAACACCCGCTTCTGGACGCGATCACGGTCCCGGCGCAGGCGGCGGCGGTAGGCGCCTACCGCGATGCGGCGCTGGCCAAGAGCGATATGGACCGCACCGAGGTCAGCCGCGAGAAGACCGGCGTCTTCACCGGTCGGTGTGCCATCAACCCGGTCAACGGCAAGGCCATACCGATCTGGGTGAGCGACTACGTCCTGATGGGCTATGGCACCGGCGCGATCATGGCCGTGCCGGCGCATGACACCCGCGACTTCGAGTTCGCCCGCGCCTTCGGTCTGCCGATTGTCTGCATCATGGAGCCGGATGCCTCGGCTGCGGCGGCGGCCGGTGTGAGCGTCGAGGCCGTCCTGGCCGGCGAGGCGTGCTGGCCGGGCGACGGCCGCATGATCCGCAGCGCCAACGCCGCTGTCAGCCTCGACGGGCTGCCCCAAGAGCAGGCCGTCGCCACCATCACCGCCTGGCTGGAACGCGAGGGCCTCGGCACTCCCACGGTCAACTACAAACTGCGCGACTGGCTCTTCAGCCGGCAGCGCTACTGGGGCGAGCCCTTCCCGGTGGCGCACATGGAGGACGGCACGATCAAGCTGCTCGAGGACGAACTGCCGGTGGTGCTGCCTGAGATGGACGACATCACGCCCTCGGGCACCGGCGAGTCGCCGCTGGCCAATGCCACCGCGTGGCTCGCCTACGTCGACCCGAAGACCGGCCAGCGCGGCCGCCGTGAGACGCACACCATGCCGCAGTGGGCCGGGTCGTGCTGGTACTACCTGCGCTACCTCGATCCCGATAACGACGCCGAGCCCTGGAACCCCGCCAAGGAGCGCTACTGGATGCCGGTGGACCTCTATGTCGGCGGCGCCGAGCACGCCGTGCTGCACCTGCTCTACGCGCGCTTCTGGCACAAGGTCCTCTACGACCTTGGCTTTGTCAGCACCAAGGAGCCGTTCCAGCGCCTGGTGAATCAGGGCATGATCCTGGGTCTGGCCTACCGCGACGCGCGCGGCGTCCTGGTGCCGAATGACCAGGTCGAGAACCGCGACGGCACCTTCCTGCACAGGCAGACCGGTGAGGTGCTCACCGAGTTTCCGGCCAAGATGTCCAAGTCGCTGAAGAACGTCGTCAATCCTGACGAGATCATCGGTCAGTACGGCGCCGACAGCTTCCGGCTCTACGAGATGTTCATGGGGCCGCTGGAGGCGATGAAGCCCTGGCAGACGCGCGATATCGAGGGCGTCTCGCGCTTCCTCCAGCGCGTCTGGAAGATGATCATCGGTGCCGACGGCGAACTCTCGGCGGCGATCACCGCGGCGGCGCCCACGCCCGAGCAGGACCGCCTCCTGCACCAGACTATCCGCAAGGTCGAGGCCGATACCGCCTCGCTGAATTTCAACACGGCCATCAGCCAGATGATGGTCTTCGTCAACGAGTTCGGCAAGGCCGACGCGCGGCCGCGTGCGGCGATGGAGGCCTTCGTGCTGCTCCTGGCGCCGTATGCGCCGCACCTGGCTGAAGAACTCTGGGAGCGCCTGGGCCACAGCACCTCGCTGGCGTACGAGCCGTACCCGGTCTGTGACGAGAGCAAGCTGAAGCTCGCCGAGGTCGAGATTCTGGTGCAGATCCTGGGCAAGCCGCGCGCCCGCCTGCGCGTCCCGAGCGACGCCGATGCCGCGCAGCTCCAGGCCCTGGCCCTGGCCGACGCCGCGGTGCAGAAGGAGATTGCCGGGCGGACGGTCGTCAAGGTCGTCGCTGTCCCCGGACGCCTGGTGAATATCGTCGTGCGCTGAGCGCCGGGCGGCGCTGGGGAGGAGTGCTGCGATGTCGATCCTGCGTGTCGGCAGCTACAACATCCGCCACGGCCAAGGCCTGGATGACCGCCTCGACCTGGAGCGCACCGCCGCCGTGCTGCGCCGTCTGGACTGCGACCTGGTCAGCGTCCAGGAGGTCGACGTCGGCTGCTGTCGCAGCGGCGGCGTCGACCAGGCCGCCGAACTCGGGCGTCTCACCGGCATGACGGCCCTCTTCGCTCCCGCCATCGCCTTCCAGGGCGGCCTCTATGGGCATGCGGTGCTGTCTCGACTGCCGGTGTCGTCGTGGCTGGCGATGCCGCTGCCGGGCCAGGAGCCGCGCTGCGTGGTGGCGGTGGACGTATCCTGGTGCGGCCGGGCCGTGCGCTTCTGCGGGACGCACCTGGATCTGGACGCCGAGCAGCGCCAGCGTTCACTGCCCATCCTGCAGGACCTCGCCGAGCGCGCCGGCCTGCCTTTTGTCCTCGCGGGGGATTTCAACTCCGCCCCGGAGAGTGTTATACTTAATACGTTGGTGACGTCATGGCAAAGCCTCGACAGCCTGGACGGGCCGCCGACGTACCCGGCCGACGCTCCCCGCCAGCGCATCGACACCATCCTCGCCGGTCCGGCGGGGCAGTGGCAGATGCTGGCCATGGAGGTCATCGTGGAAAGCATCGCCTCTGACCATCGGCCTGTACGGGCTCAGCTTGCCCTGGTCGACGGGGCGCAACAGAAGGGGTAGGACCGCCATGCCGGTTTGTCGAATCCTGAACCGCCAGGGCCAGGAGCTGCGGCGGTTTGCCACCGAATCCGCGGCCGTAGGCACCAGCTTCAGTGTGGGGCGGTCGTCGTCGTGCACCATCGCCCTGAAGCAGGAGGCCGGCCGCACCGTCAGCCGCGTCCATTTCACCGTCGAGCAGCAGCCGAGCGGGACATGGATCCTCGCGAACAAGAGCTCGCACGGAACCCTCAAGGGCGACCGCAGCATCGAGCAGGCACCGATCGAGCCCGGGGATGTCTTCCAGTTCGGGAGCTGCTTCTTCTGCTTCGGCGACCAGGCCGGGCCGAGCCCGTACCGCCTGCGCTGGGAGGAGGACGGCGGCGGCCAGGACGAGGCCGTCCTCTGGCCCGGCCGAAACA
>JAAYZO010000576.1 GCA_012514865.1 Lentisphaerota bacterium
CGACCGGACTCCTTTGCGCTTCTTGCGCTTCTTTGCGGCAAGCCTCCCTCCGCCGGATCCCCCCCGTCAGAACTCCACCGCAGAGAGAGAGGGCCGCAAAGAGGCGCAAGAGGCGCAAGAAAGGAGGATGGGCACTCCTCCCTGCCTTTGTCCTCCCCCTCGTCCTCGTCCTCGCTCTCGTCCTCGCCCTCCCCCTTTCCCTCGTCCTCGCCCTCGCCCTCCCCGTTTCCCCTCGTCCTCGTCCTCGTCATCTCCCCCTCACGGCGCCAATGCCGGCCGCAGGGCCTCGTCGCTTGGCTCGAGCTGCGCGTCATCGACGAAGACAATCGCGTCCAGACGCGGGTTGGTCGCCGCCGCCGCGCCGCACTCGCGCGGGTGGATCCGGAAGGCGAAGCGACCGCGCCGCAGCGGCATCGTCAGGCGCCGCCCCGGCGGCACCGTCGTACTCCCGCCGCCCTGGCCGGCCCAGTGCCAGGCGGCGTCGTTGCGGCCGCAGTTGCCGAGTACCTGCCGGCCCTGGAAGGTCGCCGCCTCGCCCTCCGGCACCAGGGCGAAGGACTGGTCCGTGCCACTGGGATAGCGCTGGCGCGACCAGATGGTCCACAGGCCGTCGTGCGGGATGTCGACGCTGTACTCGGCATACCAGTCGTTGGCCTTCACGAAGTCGGCCGCGGCGGTACCGACCAGGACATCGCCCCAGGCGCCGGGGTCAGTCAGCCCCAGACTCGAGCCGAGTGCCACCGAGCCCTGCAGACGCCGCGCCGCGGCGGCAGGCACCACGAGCACCACCGGCGGCTCGGTCGCCACCCGCGCCGCCGCCAGCGCCGCCTGCAGCCCCGCCGGCGACAGGCCCGGACAGACCAGCACGACGCGGTGCGCGCCGACCTCGATCCGCACGCCGCCCGCGACCTCGAGCACCGGCAGCGGCCGGCCCTCCAGATCCAGCGCCCGGACCCCCGCCGCCGACGCCAGGTCGAGCGTCACCGCCCCCCGCCGATGGCTGTGCCAGAGCGACGCGAGCGCGCCCGACCCGTAGGCACCCACCGTGCCGCGCACCGCCCGACCGCCGCCGACCGCCGCCAGCGGCGTCACCGCCACCAGCCGCGGCGGCGCCTCGCCGTCGCGCAGGAGGATGCCATCCCGGCCGGGCTCACGCCACGGCGCCAGCTCGGCCCCGGTCATGGCACCCGACAGCCGCAGGGCCTCGTAGGATCGCACCAGCGCCAGCAGCCCCGGCGTCAGGCTGTGCTCGTCGAGGCTCCGGAAGTCGGTCTGCAGCGAGATCGGCGCGTCGTAGGCCAGCGACCGGCAGAGGAGGTACTCCATCTCGTCGAGCTGCAGGCCGTCGACGCGCTGCCCATGGAAGTCGCGGGCCGGCCACAGGCCGAACCAGCCCAGCTCGCCGGGAACACGGTCGGCACGCACGCTGAGAAGGTAACGCACGCTGCGGTCGATGTGCTCGCGCACCGTCGGCCAGGTCGCGGGAGGCTTGCCGCCGACAATCGCCCCCGAGAGGGTGTTGAGGTAGGTGTCGACCGTGGCGCTGCGCGCGAACGAGTGCCACAGGTGATGCGTCATGGCTGTGCCCATGTGCAGGATCGGCCGCCGCGTGAACCGCGCCATCGCCCGCGCCTGGAAGTTCGTGATGTAGTGGTGGTAGCGCCGCCGGTCGACGTCCTCGCCGCCGTCGAAGTAGACCATCTCGAAGCCGCCGGCGTTGAACACCTCCGCCAGACGCGCCTGCGCCTCGTCCAGAAGCGTCGTCTCCTGGTCGATGATGTAGCCGTTGATGCAGCCGTCGACGCCGTAGTGCCAGGCCGGCGTCTCGGCAGCGTGGGCGCTGGCGGCGGTGCCCCAGGCGCCCCGTGAACAGCCCTCGAAGCGGTCCCAGACGCCCTCCGGACCGATCGACTCGTAACGCACAATCTCGTCGCCGAGCACGACCTCGCGGTGCTTCGCAATGCCGCCCTCCCAGTACTGGTCGGCACTGCGAGGATGACCCGCCCACTCGGAGAGGTCGCCGCGCACCCGCAGGGTCGTCTGCGTCGCATCGACATCCTCGGCCAGCACCGCCGTGAACCGCCGCCAAAAACGCCGGTCGGGCACCGGCGTCACGTACGCATCGCGCTTGCCGATCTTCGATGCGAAGCAATGCATGCCCACCATGATGCCGGCCGCGTTGAGGCGCTCCACCGACTGCCGCAGGCCGTCCAGACCGCCCGGAAAGCACGCCTTATTAATGGTATAGTGGCCGACACTCTCGCACCACGCCCCCGAGGGCAGCAGCACCTGCCGCAGCCCCGCCTGGCGGCTGTACTCGATGAGGCGGTCGACATCCGCCTCGCCGAAGGCCATGAACCAGTACGAGCCGCGCACCGCCGCCGTCGCCTTCGCCGGACGGCCCTCGGCATCCTCGTTCACCGGCAGCCCGAAGGCATGTGCCGCCGCCTGGGCCACCGCCTCGAATGCCGCCGTCGGACAGACCACCAGCGCCACCGCGGCGCCCTCCAGACGCGGCCCGGGGGCGTCCTGCGTGAGCGCCGTCAGCGTGGCGCGCGCGCCACCGCGCCCGACGCACTGCGTCGACGGCGTCGCCGCCATCAGCCCGACCAGCGTCTCACGGTCGTAGGCCGCGCACAGACGCGTCCCGACCGCCTCACGAATGGCCGGCGACAGACTCAGGATCGTCACGCGCTCCGGACGGCGACCCGCGATGCCCCGCACGGCAAAGCGCAGCCACCGACCCGCCACGGGGTCGGGCTCGACCCCCAGGGTCAGACGCGTGTCCACCCCGGCAAAGCCCATCTCGACACCGCCGTCGACCGCAACGACGCTCGCCAGCGGCGCCGACGTGCCGTCAACCACCACCGCCGCCAGCGGCCCCTGGCGGTCGCCATCGAGGCACTCGCGACCGCTCGCCGCATCGACCAGATGCCGCGGCCGACCATCGGCGCCGACCACCAGGCGGAAGGCGGCCGTCGACAGCGTGACCTCCTGCGCGGCCAACGCCGCAGCAGCCGCAGCCACCAGTGACAACCCGGCAAGCC
>JAAYZO010000577.1 GCA_012514865.1 Lentisphaerota bacterium
CGTGGGTTCGTGTTTCCGGGGGTCGTGCTCTCGCGCGACCCCCGGCTACGATCTGGCACCCCTTCAGGGTGGCCAGTTGGCCGCTGACGCGATCTTCGATCAGCCCTGCGGCCCGCGCCATGCTATCCGCCAAGACCTTGTTTCGTTGACACGTTCTGACCCCCGACCCGGGGGAAGGGAAACGCCCAACGCTGAACGCCCAACGTCCAACGCCCAACACCGGAAGGTGAACGCCCAACTCTGAACGCTCAACGCCCAACGTCCAAAGCCCGAGGGAACCGTGCGGAAACTCCGAACTCCGAACTACAGATTGTCTCGGGATTGTCTGGACCGTCTCACTCGGCCGGTGACCGCGGCAATCGTCCCGATTACGGTGCAACGTCTGTCAACCGTCCGCCGGGGCGCGGCCTCCGGGCCGGCGTCGGTGCTTGTCCGAGTCATCGACGAAGCGTTTCGCAGGAAGAAGGAACTGAACCACGAAAGGCACGAAAGGCACGAACTGGAGGACATTCGGAGAGGTGAGAGCGGCAAGACAGTCCGGCAGGCGCCCGTCGCCGTTCGCGTGTCGGGCCTCTCTTGCCCGATCCAATCCAGTCCGGTCCTATCCTGTTCGTGTCATTCGTGCTTTTCGTGGTTACTGATCGTCTCGGAGTTGTCTGGACCATCTCACCCGGCTGGTGACCTCGGCAACCGTCCAGGCTGTCGCGCGACGATCCGTGAGCCCCGCGCCCCGCCGCGGGGCGGTTCTGGAGCGCGGCGGCGGCCTTGACTAACGACGACGGCCCACCACCTTAGCCTCTGGCCACACTCAACACCTCCAGGAAAGAGCCGTCATGACGCCTCGCAAACCCCTCCTGGGGCTCTGCCCCATCGGCAAATTCGTCTTCAGCAACGCCGACGCCGTGCGCTTCAAGGGCCTCCTGCAGGAGCGCCTGCGGCAGTGGGAGGTGCCCTTCGAGGACCTCGACGGTGTCCTCGAGGACGGCCTGGTCAAGGACCAGTCGCACGTCGACGCGGTGGTGGCGCACTTCCGTCAGGCCGGCGTCGAGGCGCTGTTCATGCCGCACTGCAACTTCGGCACCGAGGGCGCCGTCGGGATGATCGCGCGCAAGCTCGGGCTGCCGGTGCTGCTCTGGGGCCCGCGCGACGAGGCGCCCCTGCCTGACGGCACCCGCCTGCGCGACTCGCTCTGCGGGCTGTTCGCCTCCAGCAATGTCCTGAACAAGCTCGGCGTGCGTTTCACCTACATCGAGAACTGCCGGATTGACGAGGCGCCGCTGCGGCAGGGCCTGGAGACCTTCCTGCGGGCCGTGCACGCCGCCGCGGCGCTGAAGGGCGGCCTGCGCCTCGGCCACATCGGCCAGCGCATCGACTTCTTCTGGACGACGATCATCAACGAGCAGGAACTCCTGCAGCGTTTCGGGGTGGAGGTCCTGCCGCTGGACATGGTCGACTTCATCAAGGCCAGCCAGGACCGCGCCGCCCGCGGCCGGGCCGGCTACGCCAAGGAACTCGCCGAGCTGCGTCAGACCACGACCATCGAGGGCTTCAGCGACGACGGCCCGATGACCAACGTCCTGGCGATGCGCGACCAGATGCTGGCCCTGGCCCGCGACCACGGCCTGGAGGCCCTGGCCGTGCAGGAGTTCACCAGCCTGGTCGACGCCATGGGCACCTACTGCTTCTACGCCGAATCGGCCGTCGGCGACGCGGTCACCATCGCCTTCGAGTCGGATATCCACGGCGCCATCAGCAACGTCCTGGCCCAGCGCGCCAGCTTCAACGCTGCGCCGGCCTTCCTCTCGGAGTTCGTCGTACGCCACCCCGACAACGACAACGCGGGCTGTGTCTGGCACGCCGGAGCGCCGCTGAGCCTGCGCGACCCCGCCGACCGTGCCCGCATCGGCCACCACTGGATCCTGCCCAGCCCGCTCTCCGGCATGACCCACTTCCGCCTCCGGCAGGGGCCCGTCACCCTGACGCGCTTCGACGGCAACCGCGGCGAGTATGTCCTCGCCGTCGGCAGTGCCAAGACCTGCCCCGGGCCGTACACCCAGAATAACTACGTCTGGGTCGAGGTCGACGACTGGCGGCGCTGGGAGCGCGCCCTCATCGAGGGCCCCTTCATCCACCACATGGCCATGAACTACGGTCATTACGCCGAGGCCCTGCGCGAGGCGGTCCGCTATGTCCCCGGCCTGAGTCTCCTGGACCTCAACCGCACGGAGCCCGCCGCATCATGACCGCGACCCCCCGGCCCCGCCAGCGCGTCCTGCTCGCCCTCGCCGGCCTCGCCGCCATCGCGGCGGCCCTCACCGCCGCCGAGCCCGACATGGCCACCCCCGCACAACCCGCCGCTGCCGCCACGACGCTCAATCCCTTCAACAGCGCCTACCGCGAACGCCTGCGGCACCTCTGCGAGACCTACGACTGGGCCCGCGAGCAGCGCCGCGACATCCTCGAGCGCGCCCAGATCTGGCTCGACCTCAGCGACGCCGACCTCCGCGTGGCGGTGCCCAGCCAGATGGTGCCGCGGGCGCTGTACTGCAACCGCAAGGCCGGCTGCCCGAAGTGCGGCGTCGCCATCTTCCGCCATGGCTACTACCCATGGCGCATGGACCCCCGCAAGCGCCCCTGGAAGGTCGAATGCCCGAACTGCAGCGAGATCTTCCCCACCAACGACTTCGAGGCCTACTACCGCTCCGGCCTTGACGAGCGCGACATGTTCCGGCCGGAAC
>JAAYZO010000063.1 GCA_012514865.1 Lentisphaerota bacterium
GGGCAACGCCCTGGGAAACCGTGCACGACGCATCGCAGGCTGAAAGTCTGCGACAAGAACCACGCGCGCCACTGCACGATGTCGCACGCGAGACGGCCGCGCGCCATCGCCCGGACTCGACTGACCGGCTGGCGACGCGGCCGCGGCGCGCTTGCGGCGCGAGGATGGCGTGCTATAGTACACCTCGCTTGATCGTGAGCGACACGAAGGGCATGACCATACTGCTGTCCTCGCACCTCCCTCGATCCACCTCGGATACTGAAGGTGCGCGGATAGGGATCCCCAGGGCCTGCGGCTCTCTCTGCAGGTTCGCCATCCGGCCTGCGTCACGTTTGGCCTCCCCCACCCGGAGTCCGATGTCGGCGTCCCATACGACCCCGCGGCAGTTTCGCCAGACAGCCTGATTGCTGTCCGGCGCCGTGGACGGTTCTTTCGCCGACGTCGTTCTGCGCTTCTCAGGCATGGTGGCGGAGTGATTATGACCTTGTCTTCCAGTGGTTTCGACAATCTTGGCATCAGCCCTTCTCTGCTGGCGGTTCTGGCCGGCCTGAAGTTCGACGAGCCGACGCCGATCCAGCGTCAGGCCATCCCCGAGGCGATTGCCGGGCACGACCTGATCGGCATCGCCCAGACCGGCACCGGCAAGACCCTCGCCTTCGGTATCCCGATGGTCCAGCGTCTGGCCACCTCGCACCGGACCGGCCTGGTCCTGGTGCCGACCCGCGAGCTGGCCATCCAGGTCAACGAGACCCTCACCCGGCTGACCACCGCGATGCGCCTGCGCACCGCGCTGCTCATCGGCGGTGAGTCCATGTACACCCAGATCCAGCGCCTGCGCCAGGACCCGTGCATCATCGTCGCCACGCCGGGCCGCCTCAACGACCACCTCAACCAGCGCCGGCTGCGCCTGGATTCGGTCGGCGTGCTCGTCCTCGACGAGGCCGACCGCATGCTCGATATGGGCTTCTACCCGCAGATCGAGCGCGTCCTCGAGGCCCTGCCGAAGGACCGCCAGACCCTGCTCTTCTCGGCGACCCTGCCGGCGACCATCGCCAGCATGGCTGCCAAGCACCTCCGCGAGCCGCGTCGTGTCGAGGTGGCGCCCTCGGGCACCGCCGCCACCCTGGTGACCCAGGAGATGTTCGTGGTGCGCCGTGAGCGCAAGGCCGACCTCCTTGGTGAGCTCCTCAAGGACAGCCAGGGCCCCGTGCTGCTGTTCGTGCGTACCAAGCGCGGCGCGAGCCGTGTCGCCAGCGGCCTGCGTGACATGGGCCACTCCGCCGCCGAGATCCACGCCGACCGCACCCTGCCGCAGCGCAAGCGCGCCCTCAGCGGCTTCAAGTCCGGCGAGTACAGGGTCCTGGTCGCCACCGACATCGCGGCCCGCGGCATCGATGTCAACGGCATCGAACTGGTGGTCAACTACGACCTCCCGGACGATCCCGAGAACTACGTCCACCGCATCGGCCGCACCGGCCGCGCCGGCCGCAGCGGCCGCGCCGTGACTCTGGCCACGCCGGATCAGGGTCGCGAGGTGCGCGAGATCGAGAAGGTCCTGCACACCTCCATTCCGCGTCTCGAGCACCCGGTGGTCGAAGGCGAGGCCTTCAGCCACGCCGGCTCCTCGGCACCGCGGGCGCCCCATTTCTCGCGCGGCGGCGGCCCGCGCCCGGCGCGCCGTCCCCAGGGCGGCGGTCTGCCGCGGCAGGGGTCATCCTTCTCGTTCCGGCCGCGCCGTCGGCGCTGAGGCCACCGGCATCGGCCGCCCGCACGTCGGCACCGCCTGACAACGATGAGACCGATCCGTCGGATCCGACCGATCCGACGGATCTCCTTAATTAAGGTTAAGGCCTCTCCTCGGCTCTGCGGCTCCTGCCCTTCCGCGCCGGCGTTGACACTGTCTCTTGGCCCTCTACGTTGCCTCGATGGTGGGCGCTTAGGCCCGGGCGTGGCGAGTCGTGCGCGTCGCGGGTCGTCGCTCAGCCCACCGCTTCAGGGGTGCTCGTCGGGCCGGCCGCGGTCGGCCGCATCAGGGAGGCAGCGGGCCGGGCGTCATGCTCTCGAGTCCAGACCACAGCCGGGGGTCGCAGCCGCGTCAGGAGGCGGCCTCTCCCGACGCGTCCCTGCCGCCGTTGGCCGCCGCGCCACGACGGCTGCGGCGGATCCATGTCGAGATCACCAACCGCTGCAATCTCTCCTGTGACTTCTGCGCCATCGCGTCGCGGCCGGCGCGGGTGATGGCTGTCGAGTCGTTCGCCGCCCTGGTGCCGGCCGTGTCGGCGCTCGCCGACGAGATCACCCTGCACGTCCTCGGCGAGCCCCTGACGCACCCGCGGCTGGGCGACATCCTGGCGACGGCTGGCGCGGCGGCGCTGCCGGTGCACGTGGTGACCAACGGCGTCCTGCTCGATCCGGAACGGCGCGACCTGCTGCTGCGCCCCGGCGTGCGCCAGGTCAGCATCTCCCTGCAGAGCGGCATGACCCTGCCGGCGGCGGCCCTGGAAGCCTACCTCGACCGGGTGCTGGCCTTCTGTGATGCCGCCGAGGCGTCGCGCCCGGACCTCTATATCAACCTCCGGCTCTGGCTGGCCGAGGGTCCCCAGGCCGGCGTCGACCATCCCGTCGTGGCGGCGCGGCTGTCGCGGCACTTCGGGCGGGATCTCCGCGACCTCCGCGTGGATGTGCGCCGACGCAAGAATGTCCCCCTGCGCGGCCGCCAGTACCTGCAC
>JAAYZO010000578.1 GCA_012514865.1 Lentisphaerota bacterium
CGCTCAACGCTCAACGCCCAAGGAAGGCGGGAGCGGGAACGCCGAACGCTCAACGCCCAACGCCCAAGGAAGGCGGGAGCGGGAACGCCGAACGCTCAACGCTCAACGCCCAAGGAAGGCGGGAGCGGGAACGCCGAACGCTCAACGCCCAACGCCCAAGGAAGGCGGGGCGGGAACTCCGAACTCCGAACTCCGAACGAAGGCGGCGGCGCCGCGATGAGGCGCGAGGAACGACTCGCGGCGGCCGTCTCGTCGGCGCGCGGGCGTCTGGACTCGGCGTCCACCCTGTCCACTCTGTCCACCCTGTCCACTTTGTCCATGAGCCCCGTCGTGCGCGGTGGTGGCGCCGCGCTTGGGGGGCCTCGGCCGGGGTGGCCGGGGGGCCCGGGGTGGCCGGTGCCGGCCATGGCGGTTATAGTGCCGGCAACGCGCTCGGGGCCGCGCCGACGATGCCGTCGGGCGGCCCGGATGACCAGAACAGCGGGACGTCCCCATGGCCGAATCACCGGACACGTCAGCCACGCCTGCCTCGCCGCGTCTGCCGGCGTGGCTGCGGTCGCGTTTTGACGGCGGCCGGGCTCGTCATGAGGTCAGGGGGCTCCTGCGCGAACTCCACCTCCACACCGTCTGCGAGAGCGCGCGTTGCCCGAACCTCTGCGAGTGCTGGGGCCGGCAGGCCGCGACGTTGCTGCTCCTCGGCGACCGCTGCACGCGCCACTGCCGTTTCTGTGCGGTGGACCACGGCACGCCGCTCCCTCCCGATCCGGCGGAGCCGTCGCGGGTGGTGGAGGCGGTGCGGCGTCTGGGTCTGCGGTTCGTGGTGCTGACCTGCGTGACGCGCGATGACCTCGCCGACGGCGGTGCCGCGCACCTGGCGGCGGTGGTGCGGTCGCTGCGCGAGGCCCTGCCGGCGGTGGGGGTCGAACTCCTGGCCTCCGATTTCGGGGGTCTGCTGAGCAGTGTTGACACGGTTCTCGAGGCCGGCCTGGATGTCTTCAACCACAACCTGGAGACCACCGAGCGGCTGACCCCGCTGCTGCGCAACCGCGCCGACTACCGCCGCAGCCTGCGGGTGCTGGCGTACGCTGCGAGTCAGAGTGCCGCGGCGGGCCGTCCGACGCGGGTGAAGTCCGGTCTGATGCTCGGTCTGGGGGAAGGCCCCGAGGAGATCCGGTCGGCGTTGCAGGACCTCCGCCAGAGCGGCGTCAGCGTCCTGACCCTGGGGCAGTACCTGCCGCCGACGCCGGCGCACTGGCCTCTGCAGCGCTATGTGACCCCGGAGGAGTTCCGGGAGTGGGAGGCGGTGGCGCGCCGCGACTACGGCTTTGCGGCGGTGGTCAGCGGGCCGCTGGTGCGGAGTTCCTACGGTGCGGAGACGGCCGCGCTGGCCGCCGGTGCCGATGCAGCGGGCGTTGTTTGAGGGAGGTGGATGCCATGGATGCGACGTTCGAATCTGCGCTGCGCGAGATGGGCCTGGAGCCGGCCGACATCACGGCGCTGTTCCTGGTGCCGGCGGCCTTGGTGGCCTGGGCCGACGGCGAGGCCGACATGAAGGAACTGGAGGCCATTGCCGACAGCCACCGCTGCGACTGCGACGAAGCCGACTGCCTCTGTATGACCGAGACGGCCCGGCAGTTCCTCTACAGGAACTTCGCCTACCAGCGCCCGCAGAGCGGGGTCTTGCGCGCCGCCCTGGGCTGCCTCAACGCCCACCTCTTCGCGTTGCCGCGAGACCGTGCCGACCGTCTGCGCATGATGATCTTCGCGGTGGCCATGGATGTGGCCAAAAGTTCGCATCGCGGCATGCTGGGGCGCCTGCGCGCCGTCAGCGAGGCCGAGCGTCTGGCGATCGCCAACATGGCCGGGGCCCTCGGCTTCCACGACATCCCGCTGTTGCAGACGCTGATCGAGGCGCACGAGTAGGCGCCGTGAGCCGAGTGGCGCTCCCCGGGCGCCGGGGGCGGCCGTATGAAACATCGCGTTGTGGCGCGCATGGTTCTTGTCGCAGACTTTCAGCCTGCCATGCGGCACGGCCGATTTCCCAGGGCGTTGCCCTGGGCTGATGAATGATGCCCTTTCAGGGCGCCGGAACGGAGACCTCAGGGGACTCAGGGGACGCCGGGTGGCGCCGTGGACCTACGCGGCCGTGCCGGCGGGGCGGGCTGCGGCCGCGGCTGTCCCCTGCCGCTCCCCTGGGAGCGCCGAGCGTCGGCTCGGCATCTCCGGGGCGCCGTGGACCACCCTGACCGCGCCGGCGGGGTGGGCTGCGGCCGCGGCTGTCCCCAGCCGCTCCCCTGGGAGCGCCGAGCGTCGGCTCGGCACCTCCGGGGCGCCGTGGA
>JAAYZO010000579.1 GCA_012514865.1 Lentisphaerota bacterium
CCTGCCCCGGCAGTGCTACAGCACCTGGCCCTGTCCGCACTGCGGTGAGGCGATCTACGCGAAGAACGCCTTCTATCCGTGGGTGCCGTCGAGGACGCAGCGTTTCAAGGCGGCCTGCCCGCTCTGCGCCGCGGAGTTCCCAAGCAACGACATCACGAAGGACGACTTCTGCAGCGGCGACACTCCCGACGACGGCTGGGGCCACGACGCGACCGACCGCCGCGACCGCAAGAGCCTGGCCGGATGGGTGGCGCTCTACAACCACCACAGCGTCTGGCAGAGCACCGGCAGCGAGATGCTGCGCCTGGCCGAGCGCCACATCCTCCTCGACGATGCCAAGGCGGCCCACCAGGTCGGGGTCCTGCTGGCACGGCTGGCCTACATCTACCCCGGCATGGACATGACATGGCAGCAGGTCCAGACCGGCTATCTGCGGCCGGGGCGGCTCCTGGTCGATGGCAACTGGGAGCGCACCGGCGTGACCGTCCTGGCGGCGCAGGCCTACGACGCCATCTTCGACCACCTCGACGGGGATTGGGAGCTGGTGCGCTTTCTGCAGCTCAAGGACGACGCCATTCAGAGCCCGGCCGACGTCAAGGCCCTGATCGACACCTACCTCATCCAGATCTTCGGGTGGGACTGGGTCAACAACCGCCTCTCGGGCGGCAACCAGGGCGCCCGCGAGCGCGATGCGGCCACCCTGGCGGTCTGCGCCTACAACGGCGCTCCCGCGGATGCCTGGATCGAGAAGATGTTCACGGCGTCGTACAACAGCGGCCTGAACCGCGGCGGCTTCGACGACGAGATGCTGGTCAACACCCTCACCCGCGAGGGCATCACCCTGATTAACGGCTTCCACTATGCCCTGGGGTACCTGAGCGCCAAGTCGGGCCTGGCGGAGGTCCTCTCGCGGCTGCCCTCGGAGCGCTGGCGGGCCCGCGCCGACCTCTACGACCTGCGCCAGTACCCGAAGCTGCGTGCCGAATACGACGCCTGGCCGGAGATGCTGGTGGCGGGGAATCACCAGCCCTGCTACGGGGATGATGGCAGCGCCCGCGGCGCCAGGCTGCCGAAGGGCCCCGCGGCGGTGCGCCGGTACGAGTACAGCCGTGCCTACGCGCGCTGGCCGACCGACGCCCTGGCGCGCGCCGTAGTGCAGGCCGGTGCGGGGCCGGTGGAACTCCTCGAGCCGGACGTACGCGCCGCGGCCCAGGCACAGGTCGAACGCTGCGGCCCGGCAGCGCCCCTGCAGAGCCGCGTCCTCGACGGCGTCGGCTTCGCCTTCCTGGAGTCGCGCTACGACGCCGAGAAGCCCGAACAGCGCGCCGGCGTCGCCTTCCGCTACGGCTACGGCGCCGGCCATAACCACCACGACACCCTGAACCTCGAGTTCTGGGCCCACAACACCGCCCTGGCGCCGGAACTCGGCTACCCCTGCTGGGCTCACCCCCTCGGCGCCACCGGCCACGTCGCCCACCACATCACCGGCATGATCGACCGCGCGCCCCAGTACCGGCGCGCCACGGCCCGCGGCACCCTGGAGGGCTTCGCCAACGCCCCGGAGGCGTCCTTCGCCGAGGCCTCGGCACAGCCCGACGGCTTCCCCAACCGCCTCTACCGCCGGGCCGTCTGCCTGGCCGACGCCCCGGGCGGACGCGTCTACCTCATCGATATCCTGCGCCTCGCCGGCGGCACGCGACGGACGTACTGCTTCCACGGCCCGGCGCACCGCGCCTTCGCGTCCAGCCTCACCTTCGGAGCGCCGCAGGCGGAGCCCTTCCGCGTCGATGGCATGCACCGCGGGCTGAAGAACAACCTCCTCGAGCCGCAGGCCGCCGCCAGCGACGGCACCGTCTGGGCCGACTGGCATCACGACCTGAGCGACGTCCACCTTCGCCTGCACCTCCTCGGCCAGGCCGGGCGGGCCTACACCACCTCGCGCTATGGCAAGCCCGACGCCCCGCCGGTGCGCTTCCTCTTCGCCGAGGACGAGGCGGCCGACGGCACCAGCGAGTTCGTCGCCCTCTGGGAGCCGTGGACCGGCAAGCCGTTCCTCGGGTCGGTCGAACGCCTGCCGGTCACCGCCAGCGGCGGCCAGGCCGGCGCGGCCGGGGAGTTCGCGCCGGTGGCCCTGCGCGTGGACTGCGGCGAGGGCCAGGTCGATACCTTCTTCTACAGCATGGACCCCACCGCCACCCTGCAGAGCGGCGAGTTCACCTTCCAGGGCCGCTTCGGCTACTGGTCGGAGCGCGACGGGGCACTGCGCTGCCTGCACCTGGTCGACGGCGCCACCCTGCGCAAGGGCGACCGCGGCGTCCGCCAGGCCGCGCCGGCGCGGCGCCTGCGACTCACCGGCATCGACCTCGCCGAGACCATCCTGACCCTCGACGGCGACCTGCCCGTCGGCACGGCCCTCCAGGGCCAGATGCTCTTCCTGCAGGGCGGGCCGCACCGGACCGCCTGGCGCATCGCCGAGGTCCTGCCCCCGGGCAACCGCGTCCGCCTGGAGTGCAGCAGCCTGATCTTCCGGTCGCGCCTCGATGGCGTCGACGAGGCAGGGACGACCCTGACGACGGAGCTGGCGCCGCCCATCGAGCTGACCCGCGGCATCAAGGCCGGCTACTACGACGGCGCCCTGGTCACCGACGAGGCCCGGAAGGCGCGCTTCCGCGTCGCGGCCGTCCGCGATGGCAAGGTCATCCTCGACCGGCCCTGCCGACAGGAGGACTTCGCCGACGCCGACGGCGACGGCCGACGCATGGTCGCCATCTACGACCACGGCGAGGGCGACGAGGCCGTCCTCTACCGCAGTGTCTTCCTGCGCGTCGAGGATGGCGTCGCCCGCGTGCACGGCGAGGCGACGCTGGAAGGCCTCCCGGCGGCTGCGGCTCCGGCGCCCTGAAAGGGCATCATTCGCCAGCCCAGGGCAACGCCCTGGGAAATCGGATGTCACGCATTGCAGGCTGAAAGTCTGCGACAAGAACCGTGCGCGTCACACCGCCATGGTTCACACGAGCGGCGCCGCCGGCGCCTCGGGATAGACCCAGAGGTGCTCGCGGTCGTAGATCACCGCCGCCGGGCGGCCGTTGCCGAACCAGTCGACCACCTGGGTGCCAAAGCCATAGCCGAGGTCGTCGCCGCGGCCCTTCTCGGGCACGGGCCGCTCCGGCTGACGCGATGACGCCGGCGGCGCGAAGCAGTCCAGGACGCGGCCATCGCCGTCGACGCACCACGGCCAGCCGCCATCGCTGAAGATCGCCAGGTCGCGCCGGCCGGGCCAGCGCACCACCGGGCGGTTGCGGTGGAAGACCCGGCCGCGGCACGCCGCCGGCTGGCCCAGCGGCCACTGCTCGCGGTCGCTGGTCGACAGACGCCAGAGCTCCTGGCCGGATGGGTCCACCAGAATCAGCGGGCCGTCGTCGTTGTAGATCAGCATCTGATAACGGCTGTCGCGACGGAAACGGCCCACGGCGCAGCCCTGCACATGGCGGTCCGGCCAGACCCAGCGCGTCCGGCGACCCGGGCCGACCAGGTACGCCTTGTCCGAACCCGCGAAGCCGATGACACGCTGCGTCCGGCCGATGGGCAGGATGTCGGTGAAGTCGACGTGGGCCTTGTCGGCATCGACGCCGGCCGGATCGACGGCATCAACCAGGCAGCGCCAGTCGCCGTGCGGGCTGACCCGGCAGTAGCCGATGAGGAAGTCGCGGCCGCCGTTGCGGTCGAGGTCCAGGCCGAGGATGTAGTGGCCGCCGCCGGGGATGGCCTGCGGACCCCACACCGTGCGCAGATCGCGGTCCAGGCCCATCACCGGCTCGCCATAGCGCCAGGCGCCATAGCCGCCCTCGCCATTCTTGATGGCCATGACGGCCTCGCCCGCACCGGCCGGCACGCCGAGCATGCCGACGATGTAATAGTTATCCTCGGGCAGCGCCGCGCTGGCCCGCACCGCGCCGCTGGGGCCGTCCAGGAGGACGACCCGCGCGCCGTCGGCCAGGGCCACCGCCGGCACGCCGCTGTCATCGACCACGCCCACCGAAACGCATGATTCGTGGGCATGGCAGAGGTACGCCTGACCCGGCGGATTGGGCTCGCCGAAGCTCCACAGGCGGGTGCCATCCCGACGGAACGCCGTCAGGCAGGTCCGCGGCGGCACCGCCGCCGACACCCACGGCCAGGCGCG
The DNA here is from genome assembly GCA_012514865.1 of Lentisphaerota bacterium. Classification (GTDB taxonomy): domain Bacteria; phylum Verrucomicrobiota; class Lentisphaeria; order Oligosphaerales; family JAFGRS01; genus JAGVUW01. The sequence continues at coordinate 4,184 of JAAYZO010000579.1, forward strand.
GTACATGCGGGCGCCGAATACCCCCGGGCCCTGGTAGGCAAGGATCTCGACCTGGCCATCGCCATCGATGTCCGCAAAGAACAGCTCCGCCCCGCCGTGAGTCCCGAACTCCAGATCGACACTGTGCTGCATGGCCGCGTCCTCCTGACACACACTATGCGCCATGCGCCGCGCCACAGCAACCCCGCCACCCCGGGACTGCACTGGCGTGATCCGTGCCATGGTCCTCGTCCACATCTGTCCACGGCGTGCGCCCGGCAGGGCGTGGGCGCACGCGACGGCGCTCTCCCGGCGCGGCCGGCGCCGGTGAGGCTCGCGGGCGCGTTCGCGCCTGTGGACGCTCGCGCTCCAGGGAGGCGCCGCGGGCAATGGCTGGCGCGTTCGGCGCCGGTGAAGCTCGCGGGCGCGGTCGCGCCTGTGGACGCTCGCGCTCCAGGGAGGCGCCGCGGGCAATGGCTGGCGCGTTCGACGCCGGTGAGGCTCGCGGGCGCGGTCGCGCCTGTGGACGCTCGCGCTCCAGGGAGACGCCGCGGGCGATGACCGGCGGTGGTGTCCCCGGGGGCCTCGCGCGGTTGCTGGCGCCGACCCGGGTCGGTATAGTACCCCATTTGACCTGACCCAATCCACCCCTTCGTACCATCACGGGAGCGCCACTCATGGCAGAGCCCAGGAAACGGGTGCTTTCAGGCATCCAGCCCTCAGGAACGCTGCACCTGGGGAACTACTTCGGCATGATGAAGCCGTCCATCGAGCTACAGGACGGCGGCGAGGAGTGCTTCTACTTCATTGCCGACTACCACGCCCTGACGCAGCTCCCCGAGCCCGCGAAGCTGCGCGAGCGCACCCGCGGCGTGGCGCTCGACTTCCTGGCCTGCGGCCTGGACCCGGAGCGTACGGTCTTCTTCCGTCAGTCGGATGTCCCGGAGGTCCACGAGCTGACCTGGGTCCTGAGCTGCCTGACGCCGGTCGGTCTGCTGGAGCGCTGTCACAGCTACAAGGACAAGATCGCGCGCGGGCTGGTGCCGAATCACGGCCTGTTCAGCTACCCGGTGCTGATGGCGGCCGACATCCTGATCTACGGCTCGCACCTGGTGCCGGTGGGCAAGGACCAGAAGCAGCACCTCGAGGTCACCCGCGACCTGGCGATACGCTTCAACAACGCCTACGGCGACATCCTGGTGGTGCCCGAGGCGATGATCCGCGAGGACGTCGCGGTGATTCCGGGCCTGGATGGCCAGAAGATGTCGAAGAGCTACGACAACACGATCGAGCTGTTCGGCGAGCCGAAGGCGACGCGCCAGAAGATCATGCGGATTGTCACCGACTCGACGCCGATGGAGGCCCCGAAGGACCCGGAGCGCTGCAATGTCTTCGCGCTCTACCGCCTCCTGGCCAGTGCCGAGGAGCGCGAGGCCCTGCGGCAGCGCTACGTCGCCGGCGGCATGGGCTACGGCCATGCCAAGCAGGCCCTGGCGGACAAGGTCGCCGAGGTCTTTGCGCCGATGCGCGAGCGCCGTCAGGAGCTTGTGGCCAAGCCGCGTCTGGTCGAGGACATCCTCCAGGCCGGCGCCAGCCGGGCCCGGGCCGTGGCTCGTGAGACCCTGAACCGCGTGCGCGCCGCCATCGGCCTGGAGTAAGACGCCATGGGCGACGCCGGCGACGCACGCGATGTCTGGGTCTTCTGCGAGGCCGCGCCTGAGGGCCGCGGCCTGATGCCGGTGTCGCGGGAGCTCCTCGGCCTGGCGCCGCGTCTGGCGGCCGCGCGCGGTGTGTCGACGGCGGCGGTGCTGATCGGCGCCGAGGTCGACGAGTGCGCCCGCGAGTGCGTGGCCTATGGGGCCGATGTCGTCTACGCCGCTGCCGCACCGGCGCTGGCGCGCTACGACGACCAGCGCTGGTCGGCCGTCCTGGCCGACCTGGTGCGTCAGTACCGCCCCGAGATCCTCCTTGGCGGCGCCACCGCCATCGGCCGGGCCCTGCTCCCGCGTGTCGCGGTGATGCTCCACACCGGCCTCACCGCCGACTGTACCGAACTGAGTATCGACCCCGAGACCGGGTTGCTCCTGCAGACGCGCCCGGCCTTCGGCGGCAACATCCTGGCGACCATCACCTGCGCCCGGCACCGCCCCCAGATGGCCACCGTGCGGCCGGCCGTCCTGCCACGCCCGCAGCCCGATCCCGGCCGGCGCGGCCGCATCGTCGTGACGACGGTGTCGCCGGACGGCCTGCCGGCGGCCACCGAGTGGCTGCGCTGGGTGCCGCGCGCCGGCGGCGGTGTGGACCTGCGCGAGGCCGAGGTCATCGTGACCGCCGGCTACGGCGTCGGCGGCCCGGCCGGCGTGGCTCTGGCAGCCGCCCTGGCCGAGGCCCTCGGCGGCGTCCTGGGCGCCAGCCGCGCCGTCGTCGACGCCGGCTGGCTGCCGTACGCTCATCAGGTCGGCCAGACCGGCGTGACCGTCCAGCCGAAGCTCTACGTCGCCTGCGGCGTCTCCGGCGCCATTCAGCACGCTGTCGGCATGCAGAACAGCGCCCGCATCGTGGCCATCAACCGCGACCCCGAGGCCGCCATCTTCAAGGTGGCGGACTACGCCGTGGTCGGCGACCTGTTCGAGGTCATCCCGCCCCTGCTGCGCGCCCTCGGGCGGCCCTGAGATCGGGCGGTGCCCGGGGGAAAGGGCGAGGCCTGTCGAGGCCTGTCGAGGCCTACCGAGGCCTACCGACGCTCGGCGCTCCCGAGGGCGCGGCCGAGGACGGCCGCCGCTACAGCCAGGTCGCCGGCGCGGCAAGTAGGTCGCGCGAGCCGAGCGCGACCACCGGCGCCGCCCCGCGGCGCCGCCCATCGACCCCCCGGGCGCCGGCAGCGCCCGTGGGGAGCGCCACTCGGCTCGTGGCGCCCACCTTCGCCCCGCAGACGCTCGGCGTTCCCGGGGGGGCGGCTGGAAACAGCCGCCGCTACACTCGTGTCCCTGGCGTCCCTGGCGTCCCTGCTCCTCCCATCCTCCCGGCTGCGGCCACACGGCGCGGGCGCCGTGGTATGGCGCCCGCGCGCTGTACCGCCGCCGATCTCAGGCGGCGCCGCCGGGCGGCGTCTTCTCCCCGCCGGCGTCCGGCGCCGCCGCGGCGACGGCGCCGCTTCCAAGGCGCCGTGCCGCCTGCACCATCGCCAGGGCGAGGATCGCCACCGCTACCGCCAGGACTACCACCAAGACCGCGCGGCTGTTCAGACAGCGCAGCCAGGCCGGCGCCGACGGCGCGTCCTCGGCGGGCGCCTCCGACAGCGACAGGACGCGGACCTCGCGGCTCGCCGAGGCCGCCAGGCGGCGCAGAACCGCGTCATCACCCGCCGCCGCGGCCGCCGTGCGGTGGCCGTAGGCAAGGGTGTAGCGCACGCCCGGCTGCGCCAGGAACAGGACGCGGTGTTCGGGGCTGATGGCGGTGATCCCCTCGATGGTCAGCGGCGGCGCGTCGCCATCGCTGATGGTCACGCGCAGGGTCCTGGCGCGAACCTCATCGACGGGGATGGTCAGGTTGGCCTCGCGCAGGTCGCGGAAGTCGATCCGGCTCA
>JAAYZO010000580.1 GCA_012514865.1 Lentisphaerota bacterium
CCGCCGCTACAGCGAGGTCACCGGCGCACGGTGCGCGCCGGATATGGCAAGACGAAACATCGCTCGCCACCGGTGTGGAGCGCGAGTGTCCACAGACGCGAACGCGTCCACGAGCCGCAACGGCATCGACAACGCAATGGCGCGATGTTTCATACGAGCCGGAAAGGGGCGCCGCCGGCGCCCGCAGAGCGCGCGCCCACCCATGGCCGCGCGTCTCCCCGGTGTCTCCGGTGTCCCCGGTGTCCCCGGTCTCCCCGCCGCCCCCGCGCGGTTACTCCAGGCGGGCGTCGCCCCAGACCGCGTGGTCGGAGTTATGGCTGTCGCCGGCGTCGGTGCAGAGCAGCCGCAGGCGCCGGCATGGCCCCAGGGGCAGGCTCAGGAGGGTGACCGCGCCACCGCCGCGGAGGACCTCGCTGGTATAGAGCCGCCGCCAGCCGTCGGCGCCGTCGTCGACCTCAACGGCGAAGACGACCGAGCCGATCAGGCCGGTAGCGTCCTCGATGCCGAGGCTGGCGCGCAGGGTGCGCCGCTCCGGATGCCCGGTGAGGTCGAAGACCGCCTCGCCGGGGCCATCGGCACGCGGGCAGACGAGCAGTCCGCGCGCCAGGTGCCGGCCGCGCAGCTCGAAACCCTCATCGCCGCCGTAGTCGCGGTCGCGCCGGACGCCGCCGTGGGCCTGGGCCACGACCGCCTCGAGGTCGCTGAGGTAGATCGCGCCGGGCCCCGGCCGGCCGAGGCCGTCCAGGCGCAGACGCACCGGCTCGCCGGCGGGGCTCCAGGCCGCGTCGCGGCAGTGCAGGAGCAGCCACAGCGGGTCGTCGACGGCAGGCGTCGGGAGATGCTTTACGAGGTCCGCCAGGACCACCTCGACGGTCAGGCGACGCGTGCCGACGCCGGCGACGGCCACCCCGGCCGCCTCGGCCGGCAGCACGCGGCCGGCCAGCACGACCTCGGGACGGGCCATCGGGTTGGCGTCCTCCCAGGTCAGGGCGAGCGTCCGGGTCGTGGTCACCTCGATCGCGAGGTCGGGCTGGTAGGGCCGTGCGTCGCCATCGACGCTGAAGGACACCAGCGCCGGCGGCTCGCGGTCGGCGTAGTCGACGGCGTCGTCGGGAGCGAGGATGATGACGCCGGCGCCACCGGCCAGGGCCGCGGCGTCCAGCCGCAGGCCATCGGCGGCGGTCGTCGCCAGGCGTGTCGGGGCGCGGCCGTCGTCGGGCCTGAAGACGGCCCGCGCGCCGGCTTCCGGCAGGCGCAGGGCGACCTGCCCGGCGCTGGTACGCAGCCGCGCCAGGCCGGCCTCAGGACGCGTCAGCACCAGGCGCGTCGGCAGGCCGACCGTGTCGCCCGGGACGATGGCCTGCACGAGATACGTATCGCCGGGGCGCAGGGCCGCGCCAAGGGCGCCCTTGCCGGCCAGGCGGAAGTGCCCATGGTCGGCCTCGGGCTTCCACCACTCCTTAGCCTGGTCCGGGAAGAGCTGGCAAGCCTCGATGACGGCGTGCCAGGAGCCGTCGGGGCGCGTCAGGGCCATGCCCTCGAGGGCCGGATGGAAGCCCGGCGCCCAGATGTCCATGGTGCCGTGGGTACGCCAGAGGGTGTCGGTAAGGACGGTCCGGTCTTCGTCCCGGACCGCCAGGACCTCGCCGCGCCCGGCGATCTGCGAGACGTGGCCGAAGTCGACCACCGCCACCGCTCCGCCGTCGCCGGCGCCGGCAGCGGCGTCCACCGCGACGACCTGGAAGTTCGTCTGGCGGTGCGCGTTTTCGAAGAGCAGGCTCTCGCCGACCAGTGCCGGCGACGCCGGCAGGCCGTCGACAGTCGCGGTGTTGGCGGCCAGGTCGACGGAGCGCAGGGTGCCGCGCCATTCGGCCTGGGCCTGGAGGTCGACGCCCTCGGCGCGGACCTGGCTGGCGCCGACCGTGTGCAGGCTGAGGAAGCGCCCCTGGCGGTCGCGGCGGATCATGACGAAGCGCCCGGCCGCCTGGACGCCGCCCTCGATCGTCGCCAGGTGGTCCGGCTCGAGCGAGCTGTAGAGGAGGTCGTCGGTGCCGGCCGTGACCACACGCACAGCCACGCCGGTGCCGGACGGGGTCGTCACCGCCAGCGGCGTGATCGCCTCGATCGGGTCGCCGTCGCGACGGGTGCGGATGACCGCGGTGAACGTCGACAGGCCGCCGCCCTCGCGACGCGCCACCACCCAGGGCAGCGTCTCCGGCAGGCCCTTGGCCTTGATCCGCGGGCTGTCGGCGGTGGCAATGAAGACGCGCTGGGCGCACCCCGGCAGCAGGGTCATCTGCAGGCCGGCCTTGCCATCGACCTCGGGCCAGATCGCCGACCAGGCGGCCGACGGCGCCGCCTCGCGCACCGAGTGCAGCCATTCGTAGCCGCTGCGACGCGAGCCCGCGGGCGCCTGCCCGAGCCCCACCTCAGGGCCGGCCAGGGTGCCGGGACGGACCGGGCCCAGCTCCAGTCCGGCGCTCTCGAAGCCGGGCTGCGGCGGGCCGTGGAAGAGCCAGTCGTGGCGCGTGCCGCCCTCGACGCGGAAGATATCCAGGAGGTAGAAGGTCTCCGGGGAGGTATCGACGAGGGCGGTCGTGCGCCGATAGGTCGTGGCCAGTCCGGGGTAGGCCTCCTCGGCACTGGCCTCGACCACCTGGGCGGCAGCGAGGTCGGCGAGGTAGTGCAACCGGCCGCGGGCGAGGGTCTGCTGGCCCGTATCGTCGATCTGCACGAGGTAGTGCGCCGTCGAGTTCTGGTGGAAGTTCTGGGCCTTGGCGCCCCACTGGTCGGGGTAACCGAGGTCGGGCATCATGCTCCGGCCCTCGGCGTAGAGCTCGATCGAGAGGCGGTCGTAGTGGCCATGCCCGCCGGCGGCCGAGCCGTAGTAGAGGCTCAGCCCGCGCGGCGCGCCGGTGTGCGGGCTCTCCAGGAGGGCGCAGCCGAACTGCGAGAGATTCCGTGTGCCCGCCACCACGGGCCCCGGATGCGCCGCCGCCGCGGCCGCGATCGCCGCGCGCAGGTCCGGGTCGTACAGCCCGGGCGCCGGGTTGCCCATGCTCATGACGGCCTTGGCCAGCCGCGGCAGGCGGTAGCGCTCCCAGGCCCAGCGCAGCACCTCGATATTCCAGCCGGCGCGGCCGCCGCCCATGATGCTGCCGTAGTCGCCGATGGCGGGCTGCTGGCGCCCGCACAGGGTCAGGTCCAGCCAGACCTGCGCCGTCGCCAGAAAGCGCGGGCTCTCGAAGAGGTCGTGGCCGCAGCGCTCCAGGATACGCGCGATCTCCCAGATCTTGTGCGACACCGCCGACGAGTACCCCGGCGAGGCCTCGTTCGGAAAGCCGTCGGCGTAGAGGTCATTCCAGACCATCGACTCGAGGCTGCCGCGGCCCCTCATCAGCCACTCCAGCATGGCCGCCGTCGTGATGCCGTGCGCCGGGTCGTCGTCGCCCCAGACCACCGCCACGACCGCCAGGGCGCGCTGGTGGTCGCCCTCGTTGGAGAGGTACTGGTTGGTGTGGATCATCTTCTCGGCGACGTCCTGCAGGAAGCCGCGGTCGATGTGGGCGCAGGGGTCCGCGATGCCCTGAGTCATCAGGAAGGCCCGCAGGCCGTCGTCGGGGAGGTCGCGCAGCCATGGCCAGATGTTGTCGTAGGTGATCGCCACCGGCAGGACCACGCTGGTGTTCTCCCAGCACCACGGCAGGATGCGCCCGAGGGCGCCGTAGTTGCTCTGCCGAGCGTACTCCATGGCCGGGTAGACCTGGGCCAGGCGGCAGAGCAGCACCGCGGCCGTGCGCGCATAGCGCGCCTCCTCGGTCAGGCGGTAGAGCTCGCCGAGGTCGTCGATGGCCTTCAGGATGTCCATCCAGCGCTGCTTCTGGCCCCAGTGACCGACGAAGTAATGGCGCACGCCGGCGGGGCTGACCCAGCCGCGGCCGTCGTCGACGAAGTCGCCGGTGCGGTCGCACTCGCCGGTCATGCCGCGCTCGTAGAAACTGGCGAAGTCATTCGAGGGGAAGACGGTGTGGCAGCTCGGGCAGGTCACCTTCCAGGGCAGGTCCGGGCGCATCACCCACGGGTAGAAGCCGCCGCCGGCCTTGAAGATCTCCGGGCCGCAGACCGGGCACCCGGGGAAGTTCCCGGCGCCCTGCCAGAGGAAGGTGGCCCGCACCAGCTCGGCCGGCGGGACGAGGCGCCAGAGCGCCTCGTCGGTCAGGGCCATCACCCCGGCCACGGCCTCCCGGAGGCCCTCGACGTGGCGCTGTGCGGCGGCCTCGTCGCGGCAGCGCTGGCGGGCCCGCGCGAGCTGCTCGGGGCTGTAGTAGTTCGGGCCGCCGGTCTTGCCGCCGACGGTGCCGGCCAGGGCCAGGGCCGCCAGGGCCAGTCGGGAGGTCATGGTCATCCAGGCAGACATGGGGCGCCTCCTCAGGTCCAGGGCGTCGACGGCCGGACCGCCGCCGCGGGCGCGCTGCCCCGCGGGCGGTCCCGGTCGTTCAGCGCCGGTACAGCTCGCGGTTGCCGCCGATGGGGTCGATGAGGGTGGTCGTGTCGTCAGTGAAGGCCGCCGTCACCGGCGCCTGGCCGCGTTCGGTCAGGTAGGCAAGATTCAGCTCGGCCACCACGCCGGCGGCCTCGATGATCTGCGTGATGGAGCGCTGACTGGACGCGTCCGGGTAGGTCCCCGCCAGCGCCGCCGGTGAGTCGCCCAGGAACTGCGCCCGCAGGATGGCCAGCAGGCCCGCCGCCAGCGAGGCCTTGCCATAGCCGAAGAGCTCCGTCGGCTGGCCCGCCTGGCGAATGCGGCCGCCGAAAGCCGGGTTGCGCGTGCGGCTGCCGTCGCCGGTGATGGTCTCGCGAAAACCCCGGTCCTGCTGGTCTACAAAACCGCGGCCGAGGACGCCGTAGACCTCGAGTTCCTGATTCACCGCGCCCTCGAACTCGGCCGGGTTGATCCAGGCGTTGTTGAAGTCGCCGCGCATGCCATTGTCGTAGGTGATGTTCACATTCAGCGCGTCCCAGGCGTGGATCGCGTCGCGACGCGGGAAGGCCTCCTCATCGAGGCCCTTCAGGATGGCGATCTCGCGCACATAGCGGTCCCAATGCTCGAGCAGCATGCGCTCGCCGGTGGCATAGAGCGCTCGCGGCCGAACGCCCATGTAGTGGCCGACGACATCCAGCCAGTGGCAGCCCACGTAGGCGAAGGGATTCGACTGCTCGACCCACTGGAAGACCTCGGTGGAGACCTTCAGGGGCTCCTCCAGGACGGCCCGCACCCGGTGGATGCGGTTGTACAGCGGCAGGCTGTTGGTCATCATCTCGCGGACGAACGGGTCGTAGCGTTTGTGCATATCGACCGCGACGACACGCCCGGCGCGCTCGGCGGCGGCGACGATGGCGTCGGCCTCGGCGGTCTTCAGGCAGAGCGGCTTCTCGGTGATGACATGCAGCCCGGCCGCCAGGGCCTCGAGGATCGGCTGCGTGTGCAGGTGGTCCGGACTGGCCACCAGCAGGACGTCGAGACGCTCGCCGGCCATCATGTCGCGCCAGACCGTCTCGCCGTAGTACGCCTTCAGCCCGGCCTGCGGGAACTCGTCGAGGAAGCTGTCGCGGATGCTGTCGGCGGTGCCGCGGCGGGCCGAGCGGGTGCCGATGGCGACGAAGTCGATGGCGATGTCGGCCACGCGGGGCGCCCAGTGGCTCATGCCGATACTGCCCAGCGCCCCGGCCAGGCCGCCGCGCTGGAAGTCCCTCAGAGCCGGGCCGATGATGTCATCAAAGAACATCCCGCCGCCAACGACACCGACACGCAGTCTGCGTTCCATGCTCTGCACTCCTCTGCTCCCGCACCCCGACGGCCCGATGCCGCCGCGGCCGGGCGGCGCGGCTCCCGCCGACGACGTGCCATACCATACCGACCCAAAGTCCGGACACGAATCGGGTGGCCACCCACCCCGTCCGTCATGGCAGAGCAGACGCTGTTCGGGCGTGGCTCAGGGGCGATGAGCCCCGTCCCCGACGGCCCGCCAGAGACGCCGCCCCGGCTGAAATCCAGCGCCGCCGCGGCGCGGCCATTGCGAAGCTCTATCTCCTTGTGTATGATAGAGACAGACGCGCAAAGGGCCGGGCGTAGACCCGCCCGGGCGACGCCTGCCAGGTCACGGCGAGGCCGCCGTGCCGGGGTGCAGGCATCGAGCCGACCGGGTCCGCCGGGTTGACACCGTCGCGACCGCGAAGCAGGAGGCCGGCACACCATGGTCACGCATCCATCCTCACGGGCCTTCACCCTCATCGAGCTGCTGGTGGTCATCGCCATCATCGCCATCCTGGCGGCGATGCTCCTGCCGGCCCTGGCTCAGGCGCGCGAGAAGGCACGCACGACACAGTGCATCAATAACCAGAAGCAGTTCGGGCTCTCCCTGCAGATGTACATGGATGACAACGACGAGTGGGGGCTGTGCCACAGCAACGGCGGTAACCTCTGGCCGCTCAGTTTCTACCCGTACCTCAACAGCCTCGAGGTCTACACCTGCCCGAGCCGCGCCGTAGAGACCTTTAACGGCCTGGGCAATGACTCCACCGTCGGCTACGCCTACAACTACATGTGCAGCACCTGGCCGACTTACTACCCGCACCGCCGCTCCCAGATCAAGACCCCCAGCGCCACCGCCGTCTTCGCCGACGGCGGCTACTACTACCTCTGGTACACCGGCTACTACCGCAATCTCCTGCCCACCAATGCAACCTACGGCACCAACGGCTCCGCCACCCTCAAAGGCCAGCACAACGACGGCAATACCTTCGCCTACTACGACGGCCATGCCGACTGGAAGCCCCTCGTCTGGGTGCACGGCCGCACCGGACGCTACGACCCCTTCAATACCTGGCAGTGACCGCCCGCCCGGCTGGCCCGAATCCTCCACGAAGCCTGCCGAATCCGGACTCAACAATCGTCGCTTGCCTCTGCCGCAACCATTGCGGCTTGCCTATGCGTGTGTATCTTAGAGGCTCGCGTTGGAGCGCGGATCGCGCGCCATCCAGGAGCGTCGCTGAACAGGCAGGGCGCTGTCGGCATGCCTGAACACGGGCTCCCCGATTGACCGGCTCCGACGAACTGTCATCACCGAGACACCGAGGTTGGAGGCAGGCAGACTATGAACGCAAGATCCTCATCACGATCCTTCACCCTGATTGAGCTCCTGGTGGTCATCGCCATCATTGCCATCCTGGCGGCGATGCTCCTGCCCGCCCTGGCCCAGGCCCGCGAGAAGGCTCGAACCACCCAGTGCATCAACAACCAGAAGCAGTTCGGGCTGACCCTCCAGATGTACATGGATGACAACGACGAGTGGGGGTTGAACCACCTCGTCGACGGCGGCACGAAGTACTGGACCGAGGGCTTCTTCACCTACCTTAAGAGCACCGAAGTGTATACCTGCCCGAGCCGCGCTGTGGATACCTATGACGGCGGCCACGATGCCTACATGGGCTACGCCTACAACTACCTCTGCAGCACCTGGTACTACCCGCACCGCCGCTCCCAGATCAAGACCCCCAGCGCCACCGCCGTCTTCGCCGACGGCGGCTACTACTACATGTGGTACACCGGATACTACCGCAATCTCCTGCCCGCCAACACCGTCTACGGCACCAGCGGCTACGCCACCCTCAAGGGCCAGCACAACGACGGCAACACCTTCGCCTACTACGACGGCCACGCCGACTGGAAGACCCTGGCCTGGGTGCACTCCCGGACCGCCCTGCTCGATCCTTTCAACAACTGGAAGTGATGCGCTCCAGGAACAGCAGCATGTCGGCCTGCATGAAGGCGCACTCGGTGATCTCTTCGCCGCGGTCGCGCATCGGCAGCAGGCCCGACGCGGTGCGCAGCCGGAAGGCCTGACCCAGCACCCGCGCCGCCGCGGCCTGGTTCGCCTCGCCGCCACGGCGCCAGAGGACGTTCCCGGTGATCAGGTAGGTCCAGAGGTTGAACTTCGCCGTCGAGGTCTCGCGCTCCTCCCAGCGCAGCCGGCCGTCGTCGTCGATGCTCTCCCGCAGGTAGGCGCAGGCGCGGTCCTGTACGGCCGCGAGGTCGCCGCTGCCTTCGAGGACGCGCCGGTCGTGGTCGGGGAGCACCTCGAGGGCGTTCATCAGACACCACAGCACCAGGCTGGTGTAGTTGATGGTGCTGCCGCGGCCCTCGCGGTAGGGCATACAGCCATCCGGCCACTGACAGGCGATGGTCCGCGCCACGGCCCGCCGGGCCCCCTCCAGGAAGATGTTCAGGCGCCGGCCGTAGACGCGGTCGAGGACCCTGAAGGCCAGCGCCAGGGTCTCGGCGGCGTGCAGGTTGGCGTTGAGGGTGTTGTACGGGCTGCGCTCGTGATGCGGGAAGACGCCTGATCCCGGTGGCCACTCGATCGAGAGCTGCCAGTGCCCGGCGCGCTGCAGGAGGTCCATGTAGGCCTTCTTGGGCGCCAGGCCGTCGAGAAGGGCCCGCCCGAGGCCGTGGACGACAAAGCCGGCCTCGATGGTGCTCAGCTCCTCAAGGCCGGTGTACTCCCAGTCCGACGGCACCTCGCGGTTCTGCACCTCGACGAAGCCGCCGCGCGGCCGTTGCCGTGCGGCGAGCCAATCGAAGGCCATCTCGGCCCGGCGCCGCAGCGCCTCGTCGTCGCGGCCCCGCCCGGCCAGCCACAGCCCGAGGCCGGCACTGCCGGCAGTGCGGTGGTGGTGGCTGCCGCCGGCGTGGTAGTCCAGCAGCGGCCCGTGATAGGCCTTCTCACTCCAGAACGACCCGTAGTACTCGCCGGCGCGCAGATCCTGGCAGCGCTGCAGGTAGCCGACGATGTCGTCGGCGATGGCCGCGGCGACGCCGCGCAACGGCGCCGGCAGGCCGGCGTGATCATGCGAACCGGTCATGAGAGATCCTCCAGGTTTGGCCCGCGGCGAGCCCTGCAACCGCCCCCCGGCGCAGCACGTAGGTCCACGGCGCCGTCCGTGGCCCCCCCGGGCGCCGGCAACGCCCGGGGAAGGGCCACCCGGCTCGTGGCGCCCACCTCCGGCCCGCCGTACCGGCGCCCTGAAAGGGCATCATTCATCAGCCCAGGGCAACGCCCTGGGAAAACAGATATCGCGCACTGCAGGCTGAAAGTCTGCGCCAAAACGACGCATGCCACGGCGCGGAGTTCAGTACGAGCCACGGCGCTGGCGCCGCGCTGACCGCAGGCCTACGCCCGCGGGAATTCGGCATAGCCGCGCAGGTCGACCTCGCGGCCGGCCACCGCCCACGGCAGGCCCATCTCGGCGGGCAGGACGCCGCGCTCGTAGGCCTGCTCGAGAGCCGTGTCCAGGCCGTCGACCACGGTCACCCGGGCGCCCTCCTCGCCCTGCCGCGACACCATCCGGGCCGGGAAGCCGGCGGGATCGGCCGACTCCTGCATGCCATTCATGCAGAGGGTATGCGCCGAGGCCGCCTCGACGTCGCAGGCAATCGCGCCGCCGCGGACCGCCGCCACGCAGTCCCAGAGCTTCCGCGTGGTGGCGTCGTCCGGGCTGCCGTAGTCCTGGCGCGCGCCGTCGGCGCAGGTCGCCACGACGTGCTTCGAAACGGTGTCGTAGCACACCGTGCCGCGCTCGAACTCGAAGATGTACTCCGGACCACGCAGGCGCGCCGTGGTGTGGGTGCAGTAGAAGAGCACCTCGACCCCATCGGCGGTCCAGGCGCGGACGACGCCGGTGTCGTAGTTGCTGATCGGGTTGGCGCGGTACAGCTCGGCCTGGAGGCGGACGGGCATGGCACTGCGGCCCTGGCTGTCGCCGAGGATGAAGAACATGTTGTGGAGGTAGTGCGCCGTGGCGTTGTTGACCGGGCTGTCGAGGATCCAGTCGCCCTGCGCGCTCTTCAGCGCCCCGGCCCAGTTGTTGCGGGCGTAGTATGCCTCGTTCCGCGGCCAGAGCACCAGCGTGCGCAGACGCCGCGGCGACCCGAAACGCCCGGCCAGGACGTCGCGCTTGAGCGCCTGCGTCGCCGGACTGAACGACCACTGGTAGCCGACCGCCGCGAAGCGGCCCTGCCGACGGGCCACCTCGTGCATGCGGCGGGCCTCCTGAATCGTCGGCGCCACCGGCTTCTCACAGAGGACATTCGAGCCCGCCGCCAAGGCCGCGCAGGTCTGGCGGCAGTGCAGGTGGATCGGCGAGGAGATGACCGTCAACTCGGCCTGACCCTGCGCCTGGAACTCCTCCAGGCTCGAGAACACCGGCACCCCGCGCTGCTGTATCTCCGCCAGGCGCTTGCAGCGCTCAGCGTAGGGATCGACCACCCCCACCAGACAGGCCCGCTCCGGCTGGGGCTGGTCCAGCAGAGCATTCACATACGTCTGGCCATAGCCGCCAATACCGACCAGGAGAACCCGCACAGGCAATCGCTCACTCATACTCGTGACCCTCTTTCTGACAACCACAGACTCTAATCCTCACTCCCCATCCTAGCCCCCATCCTTGTCCGGATCCTTGTCGGTTCCCATCCCCATCCTAGTCCCCATCCTTGTCCGGATCCTTGTCCGGATCCTTGTCGTCATCCTTGTCCTGATCCTTGTCCTGATCCTTGTCCTGATCCTTGTCCTGATCCTTGTC
>JAAYZO010000581.1 GCA_012514865.1 Lentisphaerota bacterium
CAAGAGCGTTCGAATGGCCACCGGTGCACGTCACCTGCTGGAGATCAGCAGGCGAAACCGTGATCTGCTCACCGCCGTCGGCGTCCCGCTGCCTGAATAGCTACCACGGGAACGCGCTAGTTTGGGCCAGAACGGCCCGTTCGGCGCGGGCAGCCAGTTAGCTTCCTTGTCCTTGCCGGGGGATCCATTCTGGATATTGAGCGTCAGGCCGCCGTCCGCGTCCATCTTGAGGTTGGGAAGCATGGGCGAATTGATCAGATAGCGGTTGAGCGGGTTGGCCACCAGCAGGCTCGACGGCAGTTCGTACACGGGGTGTCGGAGTTCGGCGTCTGGATTGCTTTGTCTTCCGGCGTGAAGACCCGCGGGATGTTGCGCAGCTGGTTCCAAGGCGCCTTGTACTCCGGGCTTTGCGGGTTCACGAAGTAGGCGTGCTGGACGCGGTAGTTGTCCACCAGCGGGAAGCCGTAGATGTAGGCCTCCTTGGCAATGGCGCGGGCTTCCTGCCCAGAAAGTGTCTTGGGGACGCTCACGCCGTCGATAGGATCCTGCGGGACGCCGTTCACCTCGCGTGGCGGCGTGATGCCGAGGATCTCGTAGATGGTCGGTACGACGTCGTTGACGTGATGGAACTGCGGGCGCGGCGTCGCGTCCGCCCTGATCCTGGCCGGCCAGCGCACCGCCATGGGATTGCGCGTGCCGCCGAAATGCGAGGCCAGCAGTTTCGTGCCCTTGTAAGGCGTGCTCCCCGCCCAGGCCCAGCCGGCGTGGTACTGATTGTCGGTCAGTGGCGATCCCAGTATGTCCAGGCCGCCCAGAGCGTCGAGCGCCTTGATGTGCTGCTTGACCGTCGTGGGGATGCCGTTCTGTGCCAGGAGCTCGCTGATTGTGCCGTTCTGACCTTCCGAGGACGAGCCGTTGTCGCCCCAGATGTAGACGATGAGCGTGTTGTCGCCGTAGCCCAGGCGTTCGATCTCGTCCACCAGCCGCCCGACTTGCACGTCGACGTGCTCGGCATAGCCGGCGGCGACCTCCATCAGCCGGCGCTGGAACGGCTTCTCGTCATCGGGAATGCTGTCCCAGGCGGCCATGGTTGGGTGCCGGGGCGTGAGCCGGGCGTCCTGGGGGATCCAGCCCTTGGCCTTGGCCCGCTCGAATACGCGCTCGCGGTAGGCGTCCCAGCCGTCATCGAACTTCCCCCTGTACTTGTCGGCCCACTCCTTCATGATGCGGTGCGGCCCGTGGATCGCGCCACTGGCCCAGTAC
Organism: Lentisphaerota bacterium; assembly: GCA_012514865.1. GTDB lineage: Bacteria > Verrucomicrobiota > Lentisphaeria > Oligosphaerales > JAFGRS01 > JAGVUW01. The sequence continues at coordinate 1,264 of JAAYZO010000581.1, forward strand.
ATGAAAAAGGGCTTGGCTGGCTGAAAGGCCTTGTGGTTGCGCAGCCAGCCGATGGCGTCGTCCGCCAGGTCCTCGCTCAGGTGGTAGCCCTCTTCCGGGGTTGTCGGCGGCCGGACGACGGTGGTGTTGCGGACCGGGTGCGGCTCGTACTGGGACGCCTCGCCAGCCAGGAACCCGTAGAAGTACTCGAAGCCGAGTCCCGTTGGCCAGCTGTCGAAGGGCCCGGCGGCGGTGGTCTCCTCAGCCGGGGTGTTGTGCCACTTGCCCCAGGCGGCTGTGCAGTAGCCGTAGTCCTTCAGCACCTCGGCGGCCA
>JAAYZO010000582.1 GCA_012514865.1 Lentisphaerota bacterium
CGTGAATTTCGCTGTTGAGCGCCGGGGAGTTCTTGTTGACGAACACCGCCGGGACCCGGGCGGCCCTGCCGCGGTTGGCCTCCTCCGAGCTCAGGTTCAGCAGCGGCAGGTCCGGGTTCTCGGCCCGGATCATGGACAAGAGGGCGAACCCGGCGTTCTCGTCCATCACGCCCGCGCGCGGGAAGCGCACGTCCGACAGGACCCCCAGCAGGTAGGACCGATAGCGGCGGTAGAGGTCCAGGGCCTCCTCGTAGGTTTCGGCCACCAGGATCTTCGGCCGGGCGCGCATGCGGAAGATGCGGTGCTCGTCATTGACCGATTCCTCCATCGCGGCCTGGGTTTGAGTGACGATCTGCTTGTAGAGGATCGGCAGCAGCGAGGAGTAGTGGACGGGGGAGTCCTCCACCACGACGATGACCCGCACCTTGGCCCGTTCGGTGTCGTAGGCCACGTTCATCCGGTCTTCGAGGTTCTTGATGAGCGCGAGCAGCAGGTCGGTGTTGCCCTGCCACACATAGACCCGGTCGATGGAGCGGCGGTCGGCGGCCTTGTGGTCGAGCAGGTGCTGGCCGGTCTTGTGCACCAGCAGGAACACCGGCAGGTCGGGGAAACTCGCCTTGATGGTTTGCCCCAGGACGTAGGCGTCGGTTTCGTCGACCAGCGGCATGGTGATCACGAGGTCGAATTTCTTGCGGCGCAGGGCCTCGAGGGCCTCCTGCGAGGTGGACGCCCACGTGAGCATCGGCGGGCGGGAGAGGTTGAGGCCGCGATATTCGTGGATGATCCGTTCCGCCAGCCGGCCCTCCTCCTCCATGATGAACGCCTCGTAGGGGGTGCTGACGAGAAGGATGTCGGTGACCTTGCGGGCCATCAGCTCGTGGAAGACCTTGAACGAAAGATCGAAGTCGTCACGGCCGGTCATGGGCTCCATCGGTGCGTCCATTGCGAGTCTCCGAGGGTCTGGGCGTGAGCGCCCACGCAGGGGCTGGGGTCTATCTTAGGGGCAAGCCGTCGTGATTTCAAGCCGCACCCTTCGGCAGCAGCGTGCGGCGGGCCTCCCCGCATAGCCGGCCCTGCCAGGTGTCGCGGCGCTCCAGGGCCAGCCGGATGGCTGCGAGCGTCGCAGGCTTGTCCCGGCACCAGTCCGGCGCGGCCAGTTCGTCGGGGTGGGGGTCGCCGGTCAGGCGCTGGACGACCATCCGGGCGGGCAGGCGCTCGAGGACGTCTGCCACCAACTCCGCGTACTCCTCCCTTCCCAGGCAGCGGTAGCCTCCCCTCAGAAAGAGGGATTCCAGGCGCGTGCCCTTCACCACGTAGAGGCTGTGGATCTTGACGCCGTCGACGCCACCGGCCGCGAGGGCCCCGGCCGTGAAGCGCGCGTCCTCGCGGGTTTCGCCGGGCAGGCCCAGGATCACGTGCGCGCAGACCGGCAGGCCGCGGCCGCGCGTCGCCGCCGTCGCCCTGTGGAAGCAGGCGGCGTCGTGGCCGCGGCGGATGAGGACGAGGGTCGCGTCGCGGGCCGATTGCAGGCCGTACTCGACCCAGACCAGGCGGCGGCGGGAATAGTCCTGCAGCAGGTCCAGCACCGGCTCGGACACGCAGTCCGGCCGCGTACCGATGAACAGGCCCACCACGTCCTCCACGGCGAGGGCCTCGTCGTAGAGGGCCTTCAGCCGCTCCAGGGGCGCATAGGTGTTCGAGAAGGCTTGGAAGTAGGCGATGAACCGGCGCGCCCCGTAGCGCCGGGACATGGCCGCCTTGCCCTGCTCCAGCTGGGCCGTGATCGACAGCCCCCGGCCGTAGGCGCCGGTTCCCGAGCCGCGCGCGTTGCAGTAGATGCAGCCGCCGGTCCCGACCGTCCCGTCCCGGTTGGGGCAGGTGAGGCCGGCGTCCACCGTGATTTTCTGGACGCGGCATCCGAAAAGCCCGCGCAGGTACGTGTTGAGATCGGTGTAGCGTGCTGACATGGCGGCTTGACCCGCTAGACCGGCCCCGTTATAATCGCGCCGTTTCACGGCCGGCCGGCTTGAATCGGCGGCATCCGGAGTCGAGCGCCCCGTCCCGCCGGGCGCGGCGGGCTGGACGGGCTCGATCCGGCGACTCGACGTTTAGCACATATCCGGCAAACCCCGCAATCGGCTTCGAGAGGCACGCGGCATGGCCAGCGGATCCAGTACATACGACGTCATCGTGGTCGGCGCAGGCCACGCCGGCTGCGAGGCGGCTCTGGCGGCGGCGCGCATGGGCTGCCGCGTCCTGCTGACGGCCATCGACCTCGACAAGCTCGCCGCCATGCCCTGCAGCCCCTCGATCGGCGGCATGGCCAAGGGCCATCTGGTCAAGGAGATCGACGCGCTCGGCGGCGAAATGGCGAAGATCGCGGACCGGACCGCCATCCAGTACCGCACCCTCAACACCCGCAAGGGGCCGGCGGTGCAGGCCACGCGCAGCCAGAACGACAAGCAGCGCTACCACCGCGCCATGAAGCGGGTCGTGGAGGCCCAGTCCGGCCTCGAGCTCAAGCAGGCCCTGATCGAGCGGCTGGTGGTGGAGGGGGGCCGGATCGCCGGCGTCGAGGACCACACCGGCTTCGGCTACGCCGCACCGGCCGTCGTGCTCGCCACCGGCACGTTCTTGCGCGGACGGGTGCACATCGGCTTCCGGTCGATCCCGGCCGGCCGGGCCGGTGAGTTCGCGGCCTACGCGCTTCCGGAGCATCTGGGCGAGCTGGGGTTCGAGCTGGGGCGCCTGAAGACCGGCACGCCGCCGCGCCTCAAGCGCGCGAGCATCGATTTCGCGCGGTTCACGC
>JAAYZO010000583.1 GCA_012514865.1 Lentisphaerota bacterium
CCGGATATGGCAAGACGAAACATCGCTCGCCACCGGTGTGGAGCGCGAGTGTCCACAGACGCGAACGCGTCCACGAGCCGCAACGGCATCGACAACGCAATGGCGCGATCTTTCATACGAGCCCAGCTCCCGGTGCGAGCGAGTCAGGCCGCGGCAACCTCCGGAAACGCGTCATGCCGGCACCGCCACCACGATCAGCGGTTCCCGGCCGCAAGGCCGTTCCGCGTCAGGTACGTGTAGCTCTTCTCCACGGCATCGACCATGTCGCCGTCGCAGCGGTCCAGCTCGACGATGACCCAGCGCAGGACCCTCTCGTCACAGGCGCCGATCACGCCCGGGATGTCGAGCTTGCCGGTGCCCAGCGGCATCATCGCGGTGTCCTTCTTCAGGGGGCCGTCCTTGACGTGCAGGAGGGGTATCCGCGAGGCCAGGCGCCGGGTCAGCGCCACCGGGTCATTGGCGCCGTGGTTGGCCGACCAGTACGCATCCATTTCGAAGGTGACATCCGGTCCGCAGTCCTCGAGGTACCAGTCGATGGCCAGGCGGCCGTCGACCGGGGCATACTCCCAGTAGTGGTTGTGCTGGAACAGGGTGATCCCGGCCTGGCGCAGGGTGCGGGCCATGGCGGCGACGGTCTGGGCCGTCTCGCGGATATGCTCACGCGTGTCGAACTGCGCCGTGCCGTAGCCGCAGCAGGCGACGTCGAGACCGAGAATACCGGCCGCGTCGATGACCTCCTGGAGGGTCTCGGGACGCGCCGACGGACCGTGGCTCGAGCAGACCTTCATGCCAAGATCCTCGACCACCTTGCGGAATTCGGCCATGGAGAGGTTATGGAAACCGGCCGGCTCCACACCCTTGTACCCCATCGCGGCGACCTTCTTCAGGACCCCGACGAAGTCGCTCTTGGCGGCCTCGCGCAGGGTGTACAACTGCAACGCGATCGGTTTCATGATGCCTCGTCCTCCATTGAGATTCCGCGCTTCCATCGCCGCCGCGACGACCGCGGCCGCCGCGCTCGCTCACCCACTCGGCCCGTCTGCGGCGGCTCGCCGCGGCGGGCCGTGAACACCAGAACCCATCCTGAGCGGCAACCGCACCACCGCTCGCACGCAGGTCCACGGGTGGCGCCGTGGACCCGCCCAGGGCACCCCGGCTGCCATGCGCCTCGGCGCGGCCGGATGAACTCTGGATTACCATGCCCCCCGCCGGACACATGTCCAGACGGCGCGCTCAGTGACGCGATGTCTCCGGCAGGCCGCCCCGCCGCACGCACCTCAGGGCGCGCCGCGCTCGTCCAACTCCAGCACGGCGGCCACCATGAGCTGGGTGCTGCGACGCAGGTTCTCCAGATCGACACGCTGCCAGCGGTCGCCGGGGAGGTGGTACTCCTCATCGCCGTAGGGCCACGAACCGACATTCATCACGGTGGTCCGAAAGCCCTCCTTGATGAACATGCCGTCGTCGTCGTTGACCCGCGCTTTGTGGACCACGGCGACCTCCAGGCCGATGCCGTGGCGGTCGTTCAGCCCGCGGATCATCTCGGCCAGCGGGCGGCCTTCGTCGGTGCTGTAGCCCACCGCATGAAGCATCTTCCCGGCGGCACGGTCGGCGTCCGATTTGCCGGCGATCGAGTCGACGTTGAGCACCGCGATCAGGCGATCGCCACGCGCCGCCGCCGCCGCGGCCGCCAGGCGGCTCGTCCAGGGCGTGTGCTCTTCATTGCAGAACAGCAGACGCACGGTGCGCCGCAGCGGCACCCCGGACAGCACCCGCGCGATCTCCAGCAACGCCACGGTCCCGGCGGCGTTGTCATGCGCCCCCGGCGAGTCAATCCAGCTCATCGAGTCCTTGTGCGCGATGAGCTGGATGATCTCCTCCGGGTGCGCCGCGCCGACACGCTCGGCTTCGATGTTGCAGGTGTCGTACCACGGGTCCTCCGGCGCCGGCGCCGAGTACCAGTGGTGCAGAGGCTTGCTCGAGTCGCAGCGGAAGGCCTGCACCCGACAGGGCACCTGCCGCGGCGACCAGCCCGCCAGCTCGAGACGCCCCACAAGGTAGGCGTCGGCCTCGGCCAGGCTGCTCACCGACTGACCCGGACGCGTGTAGTTCACCTTGCGGTACGGCAGCGGCGACTCGGTCAGGTAGACCAGGTCGCGACGAAGGCCCTCGATGGCGACACTGCGGATCGGGCTCAGGTCCATGACAGACTTCCTCCTCGCATCGGTTCCGGAGCTGTGCCATGTCTACCGTAGCGCCTCCGAGCCGCCGCCGCCGGCCCCGGACAGGTGTTTTTCGAGGCCAGACCTTGCATCGGCGTCGGCGGCCGGGTAAGCGTAATGGTGTGGAAGCGGTGTGCCCGGCGCACATCGGCAGAGGTCCCGTCGCGGGCGACAGCAACAGGGAAAGGATCCAGCCATGGCAGAGCAAACTCCGGCGGCGTGCGGTGGCGGCGATTCGATCAAGACCATGCAGTTCCTGGCGGTGATTCTCATCTTCATCCTGGCCGTGTTCATGGTCAAGTCGCTCAACGACATCAAGGCGTCCCTGAACAAACTCAACAACGAGGTCGACGTCCTGGTCACCATCACCGCCCAGAACACCCTCAGCGGCTTCCAGGCCGTCGACACCAACGACAAGGTCGTCTACAAGTTCGTCCCGGTGCCGATGGTCGATGGACCCGGCCTCGAGCCCCCCCCGGAGCCCTGAAGGCCTCCAAACCACACCGCGCCCCCAGGCTGCCCTGGAAACAGCCGCTGGCCCCTGGGCGTGGGTCAGGGAGGTCCACGGCGCCGTCCGTGGACCTCCCGGGCGTGGTGCGTGACCGATCCGTCCGGCCTCCGTTCGCCTGGTCCGCTACGGCCCTGATCGGGCCTCAGCCCGGCTCGGCGGCGGCGAGGAAGCCGTGCACCGCGTCACACAGCTCGCTGGCATCGGCGCAGGTCCACACCTGCGTCGGCAGGCTGGCGCGGAACCACTCGCCGTAGCGCTTGCTGACGATGCGGCGGTCGGCGATGACGACGACGCCGCGGTCGCGGCGGTGCCGTATGAGCCGGCCGAAGCCCTGGCGGAAGCGGATGACCGCCGCCGGCAGGGTGTAGTCCATGAAGGCATTGCCGCCGGCCGCCGCGATGGCCTCGCAGCGCGCCGCCACCACCGGGTCGGTATGCACGGCGAAGGGCAGCCGCGCCAGCACCACACACGAGAGGTTCTCCCCGACCACGTCGATGCCCTCCCAGAAGGACTGCGCCCCGAGCACGACGGTCCGCGGCTCGTTCTTGAGGCGCTGCAGGAGACTCTCGCGTGATCCGGAGAGGCCCTGGGCGAGCACGGCGATCCCCGCGGTACCGAGGTCGCGCTGCAGCGGCTCGGAGCAGCGCCGCAGCATGTCGTGGCTGGTGAACAGCACCAGGCCGCGGCCGGCGCTGGCGCGGAAGAGCTCGCCGAGGAAGGCCGAGAGAGCCCCGGCGTAGTCCTTGCCGGCGGCGTCGGGCTCGGGCAGGAACAGCGGCACCAGCACCAGGGCCTGACGGGCATAGTCGAAGACCGTGCCGAGGGTCAGCGTCGTCAGGCGTTCCGGCGGTATCAGGTCGATCCCGAGGCGGCGCTCCACGAAGGCCGTCGAACCGTGCGCCGTCAGGGTGGCCGAGGTGAAGACGACGCTCTGCCGGGCCTCGTAGAGGTGCTTCTGCATGAGAGCGCCGACCTGGATCGGGGCGCCCCAGGCCTGGGCCCCGCCCTGCATCGGCGGGACGGCCTCGATCCAGCACACCCAGCCCGGCTCGGCGGCATCGAGGACGCCCTCGGCATCCCGACAGAACTCGCCCAGCCACAGCGCCGCCGCCCGCAGCTCGCGGTCGAACTCGGCGAGGGCCTCCGGCATGGGCTCGGCCAGGCGCACGAGGCCGTCGGCGAGGGCCGTCACGGCGCGCGCCGCATCGCCAAGCGCCGCCAGGAGACGCGCCCGCGCCGCCATCAGCATCGCCCAGCCGGCGCCACCCTGGCGCCCGGGGTCGAGACGCAGCACCGCCCCCTCCCCCGGCCGCAGCAGCCCCGCCATCGCCGCAAAGAACGGCCCCAGCTCCGCCGTCGCCACCGCCAGGGCCGCCTCCGCTTCCGCCTGACTCGACAGCACCCCGGCGGCACCGGCGCCGGCCGACCGGCCCAGCCGGCCGACCTGACGGCCCAGCGACGGCAGCAGGCCCCGCGCCCGCCGACGCGAGCCGCGACGCCACAGACGCGACAGCACCGACTGAACCCGCCGCAGGCTTACCTCACGCGACAGGGCGCTGGTGACGGCATCCTCGAGGTTGTGCGCCTCGTCCAGCACGAGCTGCTGGTAGGGCGGCAATACCGGACTGGCCAGCGGATTGGCCATCTCCGAGAAGACGACGGCGTGGTTGGCCACCACCACATCGGCCGCCTGGGCCAGCCTTCGGGCGCGCTGCAGGAAGCACCGCCGGCGGTGCTCGCAGTCCATGCCGCGGCACTCCTCGGCGACGGAACTCACCCGCCCGGCGAGGTCGCGCTGTGCCGAGCGGTCCCCGAGGCACTCGGTGAGGTCACCAGTGCGGGTGCGGGCGGCCCAGACCACAACGCCGGCCAGGGGCAGGCGCTCGGCGCTCTCGAGTTCCGTGTCGGCGTGGTCCAGGAGGTAGAGCAGCTTGCGCACGCAGAGGTAGTTGCGACGGCCCTTGATCATCGCGAAACGCGCCTGGATGTCCAGCGCCTGCGTCAGCAGCGGCAGGTCCTTCTCGACGAGCTGGGCCTGCAGGTTCCGGGTGTGCGTGCTGACCACCACCGGGCTCTCGTTGACCACCGCCCAGAGCAGTGCCGGCAGGAGGTAGGCCAGGCTCTTGCCGACGCCGGTGCCGGCCTCGACCAGGAGGTGCCTCGAGCTGTTGAAGGCCTCGACCACGGCCTGCGCCATGCGGACCTGTTCATCGCGGTACTCGTAGCGTCCGAGCGCCTGCGCCAGGGGGCCCTCCGGGTCGAGCAGCGCCGTGACCGCCAGCGGATCCAGCGGGCGCACCTCCGGCTCCGTGGGCCGCTCGCGCCGCCGCACCGCGACGGCCTCGCCCAGCAGATCGACCAGGTCGCGGCGCTCGTCGACGCCCGCCGCCTCGGCGACGCTGCGCAGGAGGTCGCGCAGAGGGTCCTGACGCGCCCCGCGCCAGAGCCGCACGATGGCGCGCAGCACCGGCGCCGGCAGGGCCGCCAGGGCCTCGCGCAGGTGCGCCCAGAGCCGCCACGTCGCCTCGGCGCGCGCCATGGCACCCTCCCCGCCGGACGCCCCCAGCGCCAGGGCCTGAACCAGGAAGGCGAGGTCGTGGGCCGGCAGCTCGGGGTGGCAGAGCGCCGCCAGGGCCTGGCTGTCCAGGAGCGGCCGCTCCGACAAGCCTGTGCCGCCGCGCCGCCAGAGCCCGGCCAGGAGGTCGGCGTCGTGCGCGACCAGCGTGGCGCCCTCCGGAAGGAAGGCCAGGAAATCGGCCAGGGCCGCTCCGCCAGGGCCCTCGAGGGTGATCTCCAGACGCGCCGCCGGGACGCCGTCCTCAACGCGCAGCGCCGCGACCTCGGCCCGACGCGGCCGGGCCGAGCCGGCCGCGATCCAGCCGAGGATCACCACGACGCCCGAAGACGCCGCGGGCACCGCGCCGGCCGCGTCGGAATGGGCATCGGCTGCGCCGTGCATAGGCTGCAACTCAGCCCCCCATCTGCCTCGCCGCCCAGGCGGCCAGGAGGTCCCGGCGGATCTTGGCGTTGTGCCGGATGTCGACCGGAAAAGCCCGTCGGAAGAACACCCGGCGGATCTCGCGGGTGACCGGCGAGGCCGCCCCGGCCGACAGGAGCCGCTCCCGAAACGTATCGCGCTCGCGGGCCGTGCGCGGCCAGGCGCCGGGCTCCGGCTCGACAACGATCGCCGGCGTCGTCGCCGCAGACGCGCCGTCGGCGAGGCCCACCAGAGCCGAACGGCGCACCCCCGGCACGGCATTGAAGATGGCCTCGCAGCAGACGCTGTACAGCGTCCCGGTCGAGGTCGTCACGCGGTGCGCCAGGCGACCGCAGAACCACAGCCGCCCCTGGTCATCGAGGTAGCCGACGTCGCCCATGCGGTGCCAGACTGCCTCGCCCTCACGGATCTTCGCCAGCCGCGTCGCCGCCGGCAGGCGGTGGTACTGCGCCGTCACCACCGGACCCTTCACCACGACCTCGCCCACCTCGCCCGCCGGCAGCACCAGGGCCTCGTCCCAGGTCTCGATCGGCGCATCACAGAGGCGGATGATGCGTAGGCAGACTTCGGGCAGCGGCCTCCCTACGCACATGCCGGCGCCGGCGCGGGTCGCCGCGGCCGTCTCGGCAAGCATCTCGCGGCCGCCAAAGTTGCACACCGGCAGCGCCTCGGTGGCCCCGTACGGCGTCCAGGTCGCGGCGCCCTCGGGCAGGACCTTCCCCAGAAGGACCTCGTGGACCGCCGCCGACACCGGCGCACCCGCCATGATCACGCGGGTCAGCGTCGGCAGACGCTGACCCCTCGCGGCACAGGCCCGCCCGACACGCGCCCACAGCGTCGGCGAACCGAAGGAGTAGGTGACGCCGTGCTCCAGGATCGGATCGACGATCCGCCGCGGGTCGACATGCGCCGGCCGCGAGGGGTCCATGTCCGGAATGACCGCGGTCGCGCCAAGGGCGGTGCTGAAGAGCCCGAATAGCGGGAAGCACGGCAGATCGACGTCCGCCGGGCCAATGCCATACTCGCGCCGCAGGAGCTCCACCTGGGTCGAGAAGATGCGGTGGCTGTAGGCGACGCCCTTGGCCGGACCCGTACTCCCGGTGGTGAACAGCACCGCGGCCAGGTCGTCAGGCTGCACCGGATGCACCGGGAAGGCCTCGACCGACGCCGTCGCCATGCCACCGCGCAGCGCCGCCGCACCGGGCAGCGACCAGCGCCCCAGAACCGCCGCCACCCGGACACTCCGGAAGGGACCCGGTACCAGACGACGCAGGAGGTGCGCCGCGGGAATCCCCAGGAAGGCCTCCGGAGCCGCCTGCGCCACGCAGGCCATGAAGCTCCGCCAGCCCATGCCCGGATCAATCAGCACCGGCACCGCCCCGAGCTTGAACAGGGCAAAGGTCAGCGCATAGAAGTCCAGACCGGGCCGCACCATGAGCAGCGCCAGCATCCCCGGCCCCACCCCCAGGCCCTGCAGACGGCGCGCATAGCGGTCCGCCGCCGCGTCGAGTTCGCGGAAGGTCCAGCCCGCCCAGGCCGGACGGCGCCCAAAGCCCCGGCGCACCGGCACCCGCAACGCTGTACGCGCCGCCGCCAGCGCCGACCAGTGCGGCAGCCAGTGCGCGATGTTGTGGTTCTGGGAAGGCTGAGACATGATCCAGGTCACCTCGGCGCGGCCGTCCGGCACCATAGCCCGGCCAAGACAACCTTCCAGCCGCGACGGACGTGCGGCCAGGTGGACGGGCTCGGGACGCGGGGGCCCGCCGGAACCGTCAGACTTGTCAGACTCGTCAGACTTGTCGGACTTGTCAGACCGATCACACTCTCTCTTCACCCCCGCCGGCGCGCCTCGCCGCGCGGGGGCGGCGGGCGGCCGCGTCACGGCCGCCAGTAGGCGTCGACGGCCTCCTTGGCCAGGCGCACGTACTGCCGGCCGCGCTCGTAGTCGCCGAAGATGGTGCCGACCTCGCGCTGGGCGATCTCGAAGAGGCAGCCGCTGGCGGCCTCGCAGACGCCCTTGAAGTAGGCGGTGATGGCCTTCTCGTCGAGCGGGCCGTCACAGGTGACGAACTCCGCACGCGGCTTGCTGTAGTACACCACCCGGGTGCCGCGCAGGGCCTCGCCGAGACGGGGCTCGTCGTTGAAGGGCGACACCGAGAGCTTGCGCAGCGTCGGCCAGGTCGAGAGGTAGTCCGGCCAGATGGCATCGACGCGCTCGCAGCAGCCGTAGGAGAGCAGCCCGTAGCGCTTGACCAGGCGCTGCTGGTACGGGAAGACGAACTCGCCGAAGGTCGCCGGCGAGACCGCCGTGGTCTCCTGCGACTCGAGGAAGCCCCAGCACTGCGTCGTCCGCGTCACGTTCTCCGTGGGCAGCTCGTCGGTGAAGGCGAAGCTCTCCTGAGCCAGGGGGCTGAGGCCATTCGTCGGCAGGAGCAGGCGCTCCTCCTCGAGGAAGTCGTAGTAGCGTTCGTAGACCGCGGTGCCCATCTCCATGACCTCGTGAACCGCGTCGGGGCAGTCATACATGGCGAGGTAGTACGCCTCCATACCCATGAGTTGGACAAGGGGGTTGGTCAGCATCCCCGAGAGGCTTCCCATGACCCGTCGCACCGGCAGGATATCCCCGAAGAGCCCGTCGAGGAGCTCATGCCGGCGTGCCGTGGCGTCGCGGTCGACGCCGAAGGACCCGCCGCGCAGCCTGTCGATCTCGGCGGCAAGGTCGTGGATGACCGGGTCGATGTGGAAGCCCTGGGCGTTCGGCCCGGCGGCGCGCGTGATCGTCGGCGTGAGCCCGAACGGGCGCACGGTGGTCTGCCAGCCGATGTCGAAGGTCGGCGACACCGGCGTGTCGTCGTCGAAGAGCTCCCGGCCGACCAGAGCGCCAAGCAGCACCGCCTCGATGCCGCGTGCCAGGTCGCCCTCGCACTGCAGACGCGGCGTGACGACCTCGTGGCGGAAGTTCGAGAAGAGCAGCCGCACCGGCGGCGCCTCACGCCGCCCGGCCGCCTGCGCCTGCCACTGCTTCAGAATGGCGTCATTCCGGGGGGCGTGGGCATACTCGAGCTGCCGCCGCGCCCGCTGCCGCAGTATCTCGCGATCCCGCGTCGAGATGGTATCCATGCCGTCGCCCTCTGCGCTGATGGGAATGCTCCGGAGCCGTCGAGGCGCTGCCGTCGCGCCAGGACGGAACACTATAACCTCGCCTAATCGAGTCGCTCATTCCACGCAGGGTCCGCCGACCGGCTCCGGCCACCCGTGAACCGGACTCCCGATGCGCCAGGCTCGAACGAGTCGCCAGTCCCGCTGCCCGTTGTTGACAAATCGAGACCATTTCCTATTATATGGAAACGAAACGTCAATACGGAGCCGCTGGCATGCAGACCGAGAAGATCATTGACCTGGTGCGGATGCGCGGCGTCATCCGCGCCGCCGACGTCGAAGACGCCGGGGCCAGTCGCACGCTGCTTCCCTACCTTGTAGGCAGGGGAGTGCTGCGGCGCGTCAGCCGGGGAGCCTATGCGCTGGCCGACTATCAGCCGGAGCATGAGACTCTTCTCGCGGCGGCGATAGCGGTGCCGCATGGCGTCATCTGCCTGCTCTCCGCCCTCCAATTCCATGAGATCACCACCCAGATGCCGATGGAGACCTGGATTGCGATCAGGCGCGGCACGCGCATGCCGACCGGCAAGGGGATCAACCTCCAGGTGGTGAAGCTTACCGGACCTGCCTTCTCCGAGGGAATCGAAGAACATGACACCGATGGCATCCGCATTCGTGTCTATTCGACCGCCAAGACGGTCGTCGACTGCTTCAAGTTCCGCAACCGCATCGGGCTGGACGTGGCTCGCGAGGCGCTGCGCGACGCCCTGGCGCAGAAGAAGGCCACCCGCGACGAGATCTGGCGACTCGCCACGTGCTGCCGGATGTCGCGCGTCATGCGTCCCTACCTGGAGATGGCCTGATGAGCAAGGAAGACACCAGCAGATCGTTTCACCAGCAGCGGCTTCGACTGTACCACGATCTGGCCGACTGGTACCCGTTGCTGACCCCCGTTGACGACTACATCGAGGAAGCAGCGTTCTACCGTCGTCTGTTCGAGACCCACTGCCAAGGGCCGCCCCGCACGTTGCTCGACCTCGGCAGCGGCGGCGGTCACAACGCGGCCCATCTCAAGTCGACGTTTGCCTGTACACTGGTGGATATCGCGCCTGCCATGCTGACTCTGAGCCGCCGCCTCAATCCGAACTGTGAGCACATGGCCTACCTGCTGCGAGGCGAGGACGGCGAGGTCGAGGTCGTTCATGAGCGCCATCCTATGGGGCTGTTCCCCAGGGCGGTCTGGCTGGAACTGATCGCAGCCGCCGGGTTCGAGCCGCTCGTTGTTCCCTTTGAGCACAGCTCATACAGCGGCACTGCGGCCGAGGTGTTTCTGGGGCTGCGCACCGGCGCGAAGGGAGCCACGTGAGATGAACGAGCCTTCACCGCGCTTCTGGCCGATCTTCTTTGAACTCTACGAGTCGCTCCCCCGGCAGGGGCCCGGCAACCGTGCGTCAGCGGCGAAAGCCCTGGCGTTGTGCAGCGGTCTACCGCCCGTCCCCGCCATACTTGATCTGGGCTGCGGCGTGGGCTTCCAGACCTTCTATCTGGCGGAACTGACATCGGGTTCCATTGTTGCGGTCGACAACCACGCCCCAAGCATCGAACGCCTGCGCGCGGCGGTCAAGGAGCGGGGGCTTGCCGAGCGTGTCAGGCCCCTGGTCGGTGATATGGCCAAGCCGGATGTGCCGTCCGCCAGTTTCGACCTGGTCTGGTCCGAGGGGGCGCTCTACAACATCGGCATCGAGAACGCCCTCCATGTCTGTCGCGAACTGCTTCGTCCCGGCGGCTACCTCGCCTTCACGGAAGCCGTATGGCGCAAGGAGAACCCGCCATCCGAGGTGGAGGCGAGCTTCGATATGGACTATCCGACCATGGGGTGGGTGGTTGATGTCCTGGCCTTCATCGACCGGGCAGGACTCGAACTCATGGGACACTTCACCTTGCCCGACGAGGCTTGGTGGGACGACTTCTATACGCCGATGCAGCAGCGCATCGAAGAACTGCGCGGCAGGTACGCGACTGATGGCGAAGCGCTCGCCGTGCTGGACCAGTTGGCGCGCGAGCCCGAACTGCATCGGCAGTATGCAGACTTCTACGCCTACGAGTTCTTCGTGGTACGCCGGGCGTGTTGTTGCATTGGCAGCTGCGCCTTGGGGTCAGCGTAACTTACACATGCCTGCGAAGAAGAGGTTGTGCTCCATAGAAGGTGATGTTTAGGCATGGCTGAAGCTGGAGAACTTCCAGAATAGGGTCACCTTCCCAGCAAGTCCAGCATCCCCTCGCGCCGGCGTTTTCTCAGGTGGAGGACATAGGTACCCGCCGCCTCCGCTACGGTCCCCACCCCAGGGCCGGTCGGGACGAGTTCGACCGTCCGCCACGAGACCGGTAGCCGTGAAGCCAGGGCCCCGATCCACTCCCGGCCGCCCATCGCCGCCGACAACCCGGGGCAGCACGCTCACGCTCCCGCAACCCGCTCCCCCCACCAGCCATACCCTCGCCCCCAACACCCTCTTCCTGCAAGCGAATTGGGCAAAATGCAGGCCTAAACCCGCAGGTATTCAGCTACAATACTACAGAGAAGACAGTCACAAACATATACCTGTAAGCATTTTCGATTACTCTGACCCCGATACTCCGGTGTCCTCCGCCAGCACGTCAAGGTAGGACTGGAAGGCGTAGACTCTGTCACGACGCCGGCCGGTGACTTCGCGCAGGACGCCGGCCCGGCACAGCACGTCGAGGGTCTTCCCGGCGGTTGGCGAACTGGTGTCGAGCAGGGCCGCCGCCGACTGCAGCGTGACCATGGGGTGGTCCGGCAGCAACTCGAACAGGCGCACGGCGGTCAGGGTGGCGTCCTTGTGGCCGGTCAGCAGCCTGCGGCTGCCGCCGATCAGTGTGTGCAGGCGCCGGGCAGTCGACACGCCGTCCTCGGCTGCCTCCCGCACGCAGCGCAGGAAGAACCCCGTCCAGCCCTCCCAGTCCCCATCGGTCCGCACGGCACCCAGCCGGTCGTAGTACTCCTGCCGGTGGCGTTTGAACGCAACGCTCAGGTAGAGCAGCGGAGCCGCCAACAGGCCCCACCGCTCCAGCAGGATAACCACGAGCAGGCGGCCGATGCGGCCGTTCCCGTCGAGGAACGGGTGGATCGTCTCGAACTGCACGTGCGCGATCCCGGCACGCACCAGCGGCGGCAGCGGGTCGCCTTCGTGGAGCCACCGTTCCAGGTCCCCCAGCACCTCGGGTACGACGTCGGCGGGAGGGGGCATGAAACGGGCATTGCCCGGGCGGCTGCCGCCGATCCAATTCTGGGACCGGCGGACCTCGCCGGGCAGCTTCTCGGCTCCGCGGACACCCCCCATGAGCCGCCCGTGGGCGCGGCAAAGCAGGCGCACGCACAAGGGGAGACCGCTGGCGTCCGCCAGCTCCTGGCGGACCATGGCGAGGGTGTCCACGTAGTTGCACACCTCCTCCACGTCGGCGGGCCGGTCCGTCCGCCGGGTCGCCTCGAACAACACCACATCCTGAAGCGTGGCCTGGGTCCCCTCGATCTGCGAGGAGATGACCGCTTCCTTGCGCACGAACCCGTAGATGAACCAGCCGGGGCTGGGCACCATCGTCCCGGCCACGTTCAGCTGCTCGAGCGCCCCGACGGCGTCACGATGCAGGGCCGCCAGGTCGCCGTCCACGACGAGTGCCGGCTCGCGGGGAGGCAGCGGGTACGGTATGAAGGCCCGCACCCTCTCCCCGCCCACCTCGGTCGTCCGATAGGTTCCTGTGATCCGTGGCATGGCTGGGCAACCATCCTTTCGTGCGGCATCGCGCTAAGTAAGCCAACTTACACAGCGCGCGTCGCTATGCAAGTCGGCTTTCATAAGACCCGTGCGCCAAACTCTGCGTTGGTTGCCGAAGGGAACCCCGCGTATGGCCTCCAGGTCCACCTTGCTCCTGAGGCGGCGGTCGCACACCGCGCGGGACATCTTGCGACCTCCCTGCGTGGGCTCTGGCCGGCACTTGACGCGCCCGGCAGGCAGGGTACGGTTGTCTCCAGTGGACCCGAATCGTGTCGGCGGCACGGCTGCCGCGACGCAACTTCGAGAGGGACGGCATCGTGAGATCAGTGGTGATGACCAGCATCCTGGCCCTGGCCGCGGTGGCCGCGGCGGCGGCACCGGCGATCACCAACCCGGGCTTCGACAACGGCCTCGACGGCTGGCGGCTCAATCCCGGCAAGGAGGGCATGGCCACAGTCGAGGACCTCGAGGGCGCCACGGGTAAGGCCCTGCGGCTGCATACCGACGGCGCCACCCTGGGGATCGACTCGACGCCTCTGGTGCTCGGCCGCGACCTCGACCCGGCGCAGGTCTACCGGCTCGAGGCACGCGTCCGACTTGTCGCCCTCGAGCGCGGCACCGCCGCGCTCACCGCCTGCGTCGTCGATGCCGATGGCAAACGCCTGGCTCAGTACGCCATCCAGAGCTGGCCGGCCGGATCCAAGCCCGCCGGGTGGCTCCGGCGCGCCGCCCTCGTCGGGCCGGGCACCGACAAGGCCTACCCCGAGGGGGCCCATGCCCTGCACCTGCGCCTCAGCTTCTACGAGCCCAAGGGCGACTGCCAGGGCGACATCTGGCTGGACGACTGCGCCATCACGCCCGCGCCGGCGCAACGCTTCGGCGCTTGGCCGGCCTCCATCGTGGCCCGCCTCCAGGACCTCGAAGTGCGCTTCGAGAGCCGGTCGTTCTGGACCCTCTACCGCATCGACTACCAGGGGACCCGACTCGGCCGCGACACCTTCGGCAGCCACTACGGCACCGTCGCCAGCGTCAAGGGCGTCGGCTTCATCGGCTCCGGCCACACCGAGAACGGCGAGACCGAGCAGGTCGTCGACCTGGCCCTCAGCGTCGACGGCCAGCCGCAGCAGCCGCCCAGGGAACTCTATGAGGCCGCCCGCGAGGTCGTCCTCCTGAAGCACTCGCGCATCCGTGACCTCGACCTGAACACCACCATCACCGTGCGCGACAGCCGCATCTGGGAGGAGGTCGTCATGGTCGCCGAGAAACCCCTGGATCTGAACCTCCTCTACCACTTCATGCACCCGTGGGTCACCGACATGAGCCACTACCTGGCGGAGAAGACCGACGGCTCGATCGTCGAAGGCCCCTTCGTCGATGACAAGGGCATGAAGGTCAGCGCCCCGGTAGCCTGGTCGGCCGTCTTCAGCGAGACCCTCGGCAAGGGCGCCGTGACCGTGGTCCTGGAGACGCCCGAGGGCCTGCCCTGGGACGTCCGCTACTGGGATGTTCCCGGAGCCTACCGGAAGCACTACCTCACGGTGTTCACGAAGGCCACGGTGGAGCCCGGACGCAATCTGCGCTACCGTATTGTGACGGTGCCCTTCGCGGCGCCGACAGCCGACTGGAAGCAGGTGGCGCGCGACCTGGCCGGAGCGGCGGCCGAGTCGCCGAGGCCCGGCGGGGAGTAGAACCGCCCCCCGCATGGCTGGCACGATGGACCGCTCGAAACGATGGTCCTGGGGAATCCAGACCGAGGAATCCAGACCGAGGAGACCCGACATGGTGACGACGCAAGCCTCCCCGCTGGCCCTCCGGCACGGCGCCCGCCCGGCCGGATCGCTCCGCCGCCGGTTCACGCTGATTGAGCTCCTGGTGGTGATCGCCATCATCGCCATCCTGGCCGCGATGCTCCTGCCGGCCCTTTCGCAGGCCCGCGAGAAGGCCCGCCGCGCCGCCTGCCAGTCCAGCCTCAAACAGCTCGCCCTCGGACACCAGATGTACGCCGATGACTTCGACGAGCACACCCTGCCCTACACCACCGGCGCCTCCGGCAGCGGCATCTCGTGGACCCTCATGGTCTACCCCTACGTCAACGACTACGCCGTCTACCGCTGCCCCTCACAGCCCGACATCACCCTCATGACCGGCACCAGCGGCGTCAAGTCCGGCTTCGGACACAACCGCAATGCCGGCTGCTTCCTGGACAGCCCTCTGGCGGGGCCGGTCCTGGCCCGCCTCACCAACCCGAGCCGCTCGGTCGACTTCACCGACACTCGCGGCCAGGATAACGAGAGCTACAGCTTCGGGACCTTCTACAGCGCCGTCAACGGCGCCTGGGGCGACACCATCAGCGACCGCCACAGCTACGGCTCGAACTTCTCCTTCTACGACGGCCACGTCACCTGGGAGAGCCACATCGGCGTCTACCAGAGGATGGAGTACCGCCTGTTCTGGTGAGAGCCCTCCCCCCGGCGGCTACGCGCCGGGGGAACCAGTCAGACCAGTCAGACCGGTCAGACCGGCGCCGTACACGCCTGGGCGATTGACCGCCCCCCCCCCGCGGCAACGGCCCCGAATTGCCGGCGCACGGGGCCGTGACGGCTGGCGCATGACCGCGGCCGTGCTACAGTACGGCGCGTTACAGTGAGGCGTCCAGATCCCCGACGATCAGGGGTGCGACGGCACCGGGCCTAAGCCCCGCCGGCGCAGGCGACAGGGGCGGCCGCGATGTCCCCCGGTCGGCCGTATCGGGCGAGCGGCCCAGCCGCCCGCGACCGGCCGCAGCCGGGACGACGGTGCAGCCGTTGCCGACGTCCCCATCCAGACAGCCCCGAGTGCCGCCCGCCGCGCGGTTGCCTGGCCCTTCCCCGCTGGCGCTGTGCCCACAGGGCGGGTGTCGTGTTTCCGGCCGGGTCGGGCCGACGGCGGCCGCCAGGGGTCCAGGCCCCGCACCGCAGACAGGAACCACGGCGAGGCCGTGCAGCAGAAGGACGACGTCGATGGAAGCTCTGAAGATCGGTATCCTCCTCGTCTTCGTCGGCATGGGCGCCGTCTTCTCGTTCCTGGCCGTGATGGTCCTCTGTGTCCAGTGCAGCGCCCGGCTGCTGGCGCCCTTCACTCACCTCATGCCCGAGAAAGAGCCGCCGCGCCGCAAGGCGGCCCCGGGCGCCAAGGCCGCCCCGCCGGCCGCCGGCCAGGCCGTCAGCGCCCGCGTCGTCCCGGTCATCACCGCCGCCATCCATCAGCACCTCGCCGACAAGCCGTGACCGCGACACGGCGGCGCCGCTGAGCCGATTCCTGCGTCCGTATCGTCACACGAAACCGTAACCCAGAGGAAACCACCGACATGAAGAAGATCCGGTTCATGGACCTGTCTTTCCGGGACGGCTTCCAGTCCGTCCTCGGCGCCCGTGTCAAGACCGCGGACTTCCTGCCGGCCCTGAAGGCCGCCGTCGAGGCGGGCACCACGTATATCGAGATCGGCGGCGGGGCGCGCTTCCAGAGCCCGTACTTCTACTGCCAGGAAGACGCCTTCGAGTCGATGGACACCTGCCGGCAGGCGGTCGGACCGGATGTCAATCTCCAGACCCTGGCCCGCGGCATCAACGTCGTCGGCCTGATGTCGCAGCCCAGCGACATCATCAAACTGCACGCAGTGCTCTTCAAGAAGCACGGCATCACCACCATCCGCAACTTCGACGCCCTCAACGACGTGCGCAACCTCGAATACTCCGGGCGCTGCATCGTCGAGGCCGGCCTGAAGCACCAGATTGCCATCACCCTCATGGGCCTGCCGCCGGGCATGGACACCCAGGCCCACACCGCCGCCTTCTACGTCGACCGCCTCAAGGCCATCCTCAAGGCCGAGATACCCTTCCACAGCCTGGCCTTCAAGGACGCCTCCGGCACCTGCACCCCGAGGGTCATCTTCGAGACCGTCCGCGAAGCCCGCCGGCTCCTCCCCGCCGATGTCGAGATCCAGTTCCACACCCATGACACCGCCGGCACCGGCGTGGCCTGCAACCTGGCCGCCATCGAGGGCGGCGCCGATGTCATCGACGTCACCATGGCGCCCCTCTCGGGCGGCACCTGCGCCCCGGACATCCTGACCATGTGGCACGCCCTCAAGGGTAGCGACTACACCCTCGACATCGACTACGAGAAGTACTTCAAGGCCGAGGAAGTCTTCCACGAGTGCATGGAGCGCTACTTCATTCCGCCGGAGGCCAAAGAGACCAACCCGCTGATCACCCTCTCGCCGATGCCGGGCGGGGCCCTCACGGCCAACACCCAGATGATGCGCGACCAGAAGTGCTTCGACAAGTACCCGCTGGTCATCAAGGCCATGCGCGAAGTCGTCGAGCGCGGCGGCTTCGGGACCTCCGTCACGCCGGTCAGCCAGTTCTACTTCCAGCAGGCCTTCAACAACGTCATGCTCGGCCCCTGGAAGAAGATCGCCGACGGCTATGGCAAGATGGTCCTGGGCTACTTCGGGCACACGCCCTCGGCCCCGGATCCGGAGATCGTCGCGATCGCCGCGGAACAGCTCGGCCTCAAGCCGACCAGCGAGGACCCGCGCCTGCTCAACGACGCCAACCCGAAGCTCGGAGCCAAGGCCGCCACCGCCAAGCTCGTCGAAGCCGGCCTGCCTGTCACCGACGAGAACATCTTCATCGTCGCCTGCTGCAGCGAGGGCAAGAGCGACAAGGGCCTCGACTTCCTCAAGGGCATCCGGCCCCTCGGCATCCGCTATCGCGAGGAGGCCCCGGCCAAGGAGACCCCGAAGGCCAGCGTCGAGACCAGCACCTCGGCCACCTCGGCCGCGGCGGCGCCCAAGGCCGCCAGCGGGCCCTCGGCCTACGACGTCACCGTCGACGGCGTCACCTACCGCGTCCAGGTCGCACCCGCCGGCAGCCACGGCGCCGCTCCGCGCATCACCGACATCCAGCCGGCCCACGCCGCCGCACCGGCCCACGCCGCCGCACCGGCCGCGACCCGCCAGGGCGCCGAGATCAAGGCGCCGATGCCGGGCACCGTCCTGCGCGTCATGGCCTCGGTCAGCGATACGGTCAAGAACGGCGACACCCTCGTCATCATCGAGGCCATGAAGATGGAGCAGGAGATCAAGGCCACCCGCGATGGCCAGGTCCTCGCGGTCGAGGTGAATGTCGGCGACACGGTCGACTCCGACCAGGTCGTCGCCGTGGTGGGCTGACAGCGACCGCCGAATCGCCGGCGCAGGCCGGTGGGCCCACGGCCGGCGGCTGTGGGCCTGCCCGGCGCCGGCAGCCCCCGACGATCCGGCGGACGCGGCGCGCCGGACAGAGCAGACTCGAGCGCCGCGGCACGACGCGGCGGACCCTACGAGAGCGGCAGAAGACCCTGCCGGGAGACAGAGACGCGATGAAGAGAATCGGCTTTTGGCTGGCCCTGGTTCTGGTGGCGACCGGCGCTCCATGGGCGCGGGCGGACGGCCCGATCGTCACCGAGCTGCAGGACGAGGTCTTCAGCATGACCCAGCGCGCCGATGGCGTGGTGGAGCTGCGCTACGTCTGGGCCGAGCCCGCCGTCGTCTACCACCTCACCGTCCGCGAGGGCCAGGTCGTCTTCCCCGGCCGTGAACTCATGGCCCTGAGCCTGAAGCACACCAACAAGGACCTGCCGCCCCGCAGCAAGCCCACCGTCCTCAGCGGCGGCACCTACCGCATCGACCAGGTCAACATTGGCCTCGGCGACACGGTCGAGCCAGGCGACCTCAAGCCCCTCATGACCATGACGCCGATGCCCCTCCTGCACGACTCGACGACCCCCAGCCGGGTCGGCGGCTTCAGCATGAAGGGCCTCCTGGTCAACCTCTGGAAGAGCACCGGCCTCTACGAGATCATCGCCCAGTCGGGCAAGGACTGGACCCTCGGCATCGGCCGGATCCTGATGATCCTGGTCGGCCTGGTCCTCATCTGCCTGGCCATCTTCAAGGGCTTCGAGCCCCTGCTCCTGGTGCCGATCGGCTTCGGCGCCGTGATGACCAACATCCCGCTGGCCGACCTCTCCGGACCGGATGGCATCCAGGGCATGGTCTACCAGGTCGGCGTCGTCACCGGCGTCTTCCCCGTGCTGATCTTCCTGGGCATCGGCGCCATGACCGACTTCGGCCCCCTCCTCGCCAACCCGAAGACGGCCCTCCTCGGCGCCGCCGCGCAGCTCGGCATCTTCGCGGCCCTGCTCGGCACCCTCCTGCTGGACATGGTCCCCGGCATCCAGTTCAACCTCAAGGACGCGGCCTCGATCGGCATCATCGGCGGCGCCGACGGCCCGACCGCCATCTTCCTGGCGTCGCGGCTGTCGCCGAATCTCCTCGGCGCCATCGCCGTGGCAGCCTACTCCTACATGGCCCTGGTGCCGATCATCCAGCCGCCTATCATCAAGCTGCTCACCACCCGCGAAGAGCGCCTCATCCGCATGACCCAGCTCCGCAAGGTCTCGCGCATCGAGAAGGTCGCCTTCCCGGTCATCATCACCCTCCTCTGCGCCTTCCTCCTCCCCGACGCGGCGCCCCTGATCAGCATGCTCATGCTCGGCAACCTCATGCGCGAGTGCGGCGTCGTCGAGCGCCTCAGCGATACCGCCCAGAATGCCCTCATCAATATCGTGACCATCTTCCTCGGCCTGGCCGTGGGCTCGAAACTCAGCGCCGACAAGTTCCTCAATGTCCAGACCCTCGGCATCCTCCTCATGGGCCTCGTCGCCTTCGCCATGAGCACCGCCGGCGGCGTGCTCCTCGGCAAGGTCATGTGCCGCCTCAGCGGCGGCAAGATCAACCCGATGATCGGCGCGGCCGGCGTCTCGGCCGTACCCATGGCCGCCCGCGTCGTCAATAAGGTCGGCATGCAGGAAGACCCGCATAACTTCCTCCTCATGCACGCCATGGGACCGAATGTCGCCGGCGTCATCGGCTCGGCTGTCGCCGCCGGCGTGCTGCTCAATGCCCTCAAGGGCCTCGGCGGCTGACCACGGCGCCGCCCAGACCGCTCGGGAGCTCTGCCTGACCATGGAGTCGAACACGACGGATCCCGCCGCCGACACGGCGGCGGGGCGGAACCAGTTCGGCACCTTCGGCGGCGTCTTCACGCCGTCGATCCTGACGATCTTCGGCGTGGTCATGTTCCTGCGCGCCGGCTGGGTCGTCGGCGAGGCCGGCATCGGCCAGGCTGTCCTCATCCTCTGCCTGGCTGAGGCCGTCATGCTCTGCACCGCCGTCTCCATGGCGGCCATCGCCACCAATACCCCCGTGCGCGGCGGCGGCGCCTACTTCATGATCTCGCGCGCCCTCGGCCCCCAGCTCGGCGGCGCCATCGGCCTGGCGCTCTACCTGGCGCAGACCGTCTCGGTACCCTTCTACGTCCTCGGCTTCGGCCAGGCCCTCGTGCGCGCCTTCCCCGCTGTCCAGCCGCACTTCCTCCCCCTGGCCCTCATCACCACCCTGCTCCTCTTCGCCCTCACCTACCTCGGCGCCAACCTGGCCATCCGCAGCCAGTACCTCGTCATGGCCGTCCTGGCCCTGGCCGTCGTCTCGGTCCTCGGCGGCGCCATCGGCCGCTTCTCCCCCGCGACCTTCGCCGCCAACTGGCCGACCCTGTACTCGACCCGGGAGGTGACCTTCTGGGGCCTCTTCGCGGTCTACTTCCCGGCCGTCACCGGCATCCTGGCCGGCATCAACATGTCCGGCGACCTGAAGGACCCGGCCCGGTCGCTGGTGCGCGGCACCATGGCCGCCATCGCTGTCGGCTTCGCCGTCTACCTCGCCGAGATCCTCCTCTGCGGCGGCTCACAGGGCCGCGACGATCTCGTCAGCCGGCCCTACGAGACCCTCCTGGCCAACGCCCTCTTCGGCCTCCCCGCGCCGATCATGGCCGGCGTCTTCGCCGCCGCGCTCTCCAGCGCCGTCGGGTCCTTCCTCGGCGCCCCGCGCGTCCTCCAGGCCGTCGCCCGCGACCGCATCCTCCCCGGCATCGGCGTCTTCGCCCGCGGCTCGGCCCGCGGCGACGAGCCGCGACGATGCACCGTGCTGACCCTCATCATCGCCCTCGCCGTCACCTGGGTCGCCGCCGACCCGTCGTCCTACCGCACCTTCGACACCATCGCCGCCGTGGTGACCATGTTCTTCCTCGCCACCTACGGCATGATCAACCTCGCCGCCTTCGTCGAGTCCTTCGGCGGCAACCCGTCCTTCCGGCCGCGCTTCCGCGTCTTCCACTGGTCCGCCTCACTCCTCGGTGCCCTCGCCTGCGGCGCTATCATGGTCATCATCGACCCGCTCCCGGCGCTGATCGCCATGGTGGTCGTCACCGGCCTCTTCGCCCTCATCCAGCGCCACCGCCACCGGGGCGCCTTCAGCGACGCCCGTCGCGGCTTCCTCTTCTCGCTCATCCGCCGCTGCCTCCAGGCCCTCGACACCATGCCGGCCGACCCGCGCAACTGGCGACCGAATGTCCTCGTCCTCTCCGGCGACCCCGGCATGCGTGCCGCCCTCATACGCTTCGGCGGCTGGCTGTGCACACGACGCGGCATGATGACCGCCGCCGAGATCATCCCCGGCCTCGAACTCCACAAGGCCATGCAGGTCCGACAGGCCTCCATCGCCGCCCTCCGACAGGCCCTCCTCGACGAACGCATCGCCGGCTTCCCCGAGGCCCTCGTCACCCGCAGCCTCGACGACGGCCTGATGACCCTCCTGCAGACCCACTCGATCGGGCCTCTCAAGCCCAATACCGTCCTCCTCGGCTGGCCACGCCAGGCCGAACGGGTGCCGCCCTACATGAACCTCCTGCGCACCATCGCCCACCAGCGCCGCAGCATCATCAGCATCGTCGAGAAACGACACCCGACACCCCTCGCCGCCGCCGACCGTATCGACATCGCCTGGGAACCCGGCGAGACCGGGTCGCTGATGCTCATCCTGGCACACCTGCTGACCGAGAGCTGGGCCTGGAAACGCAGCGACGTCAGCCTCGTCCACAGCGTCCCCACCGTCGCGGCCGCCGCCGAGGCCACCCAGACCCTGCACCAGATCCTCGCGGCCGGACGCTTTGACTTCAAGGTCGACGTCCGCGTCGCCGACACCCCCGCCATCGTCGCCACGGCCAACGGCGCCCCGCCGCCACGACTCCTCATGGTCGGCTTCTCACCCCCGAAAGAGGCCGATGCGGTGCGCTTCTTCGAGGCCATGGACCACCTCGCCGACAGCGTGCCAACCCTGATGCTCGTCGCCTCGGGCGGCGGCACCGACCTCCAGGCCTGAACCGGCGCCGCCACCGGCGCCCGCACCGACACCGAGCCCCCTCGCACAGGCCGCCACAGGCGTTATGTTTTCGGATGATGACGCGGCGAACCATCCAGCTCCCCGAACCGGCCCGGCCTCTGGTCCTGGCCGCCTTCCTGGCCCTCATGGCCGGCCTGGCCGCCGTCGCCTTCATGGTGGCCATCAACCGCGTCTTCACGGGCATCTGGCAGACCCTCGCGGGCGCCTCGCCGCTGACCTTCGTCCTCGGCAGCTTCGCGGTGATCAGCCTGTCGTCGCTCCTGGTCGGGTGGCTCCTGGGCGCCTTCGCGCCCGAGGCCGCCGGCAGCGGCATACCCCAGCTCAAGGCGGCCATCAGCAAGGACTTCGGCGTCGTCAAGGCCCAACCGGTGTGGATCAAGTTCATCGCCGGCATCGTCAGCATCGGCGGCGGGGCCAGCCTCGGCCGTGAAGGACCCACGGTCTACGTCTGCGGCGGCGTCGCGTCGACCCTCGCCGCCTGGCTGGGCGTGCGCCGCCAGAACCGCCGCGCCGCCGCCAGCGCCGGGGCTGCCGCCGGCCTTGCGGCTGCCTTCAACACTCCCCTGGCCGCCATCACCTTCGTGCTCGAAGAACTGGTCGGCGATCTCAACAGCCGCCTGCTCGGCACCGTCGTGCTGGCCTCGGTCGTCGGCGCCTTCGTCGTGCATGCCCTGATCGGCCGCCAGCCCGCCTTCGAGGTCCCGCCCGTGGCGGCAGCCTCGTGGTCGATGTACCTGGCGGTGCCTCTCGTGGCGGCGGTTGCGGCCCTGGCGGGCGTCGCCTTCCAACGCGCCTCGCTCGACCTGCGCGAGCGCCTGCGCGCCTCGCGCTGGCCGGCCTGGGCCAGGCCCCTCCTCGGCGGCTGGATCACCTGGGCCCTCGCCGTCGCCGTCTTCCTCACCACCGGACGCCTCGGCGTCCTCGGCCTCGGCTACGAGGACCTCTCCGATGCCCTGGCCCGGACCATCGACTGGCGCACCGCCGGAATCCTCCTCGCCGGCAAACTCGTCGCCACCACCGCCTGCTACGGCTTCGGCGGCTGCGGCGGCATCTTCTCACCCACCCTCTTCATGGGCGGCATGGCCGGCTTCCTCGTCGCCGGCATCCTGCAGCCCGCCCTCGACCTCACCACCTCCGACCAGATCATCCTCGCCGCCGTCGGCATGAGCGCCTGCTTCGGCGCTGCCGTGCGCGCCCCCATGACCGCCATCCTCATGATCTTCGAGATGACCCACCAGTTCGAGCTGGTCCCCGGACTCATGCTCGGAACCCTCGTCAGCCAGGCCATCGCCCGCAGCCTCTGCCGCGCCAACTTCTATGAGGAGGTCCTGCTTCAGGATGGACACGCCCTCCACACCATCAAGCCGCCGCGTGACTTCGGCGCCTGGCGGCACCTGCCGGTCTATGCCGTGGTCAACCCCCAGCCCGTGGTCCTGAACAGCCTCGCCCCCGCCGCCCTCCGGGAAGCCATCCAGCGCTACCCCTACCAGTGCTTCCCGGTCCAGCTCGACGACGGCCGCCGCGGCATCCTCACCCGCCGCGAACTCGAGAGCTCCCTCCTGCGAGGCGCCGAGCCGGCCCTCGAGCCCGCCATCCACTGCCGACCCGACGAGACCCTCCAGGCGATCGAAAGCCGCATCCTGGAGTCGCCGACCGGCATGATGCTCGTGCGCGACGCCGACGATGGCCCCATCGTCGGCCTCTTCACCCTCCACGACCTCCTGCGCGCCCAGGCCGCCGTCATGGGCTGAGAGCCCGGCCCGGAAACGACAGAGCGGCTGACACAGCCGCCACTGCAGCGCAGACACCGGCGCGGGCGAGTAGGTCCACGGCGCCGCCTCCCGGCCTTCGCGGGGCCCTCGGGATCTTCGGGCGTGTTCTCTCGTGCCCTATCGACACCTATCGAGACCTGGCGATGCCTATCGATGCCGGCGGAGTTCAGGTGTCCCCGGTGTCCCCCGGCCATGTCAGCGCTGTGCGCTGGGCGTTCAGCCTTCGGCGTTCTCTTGCCCGGTGGCCCCAGTGTCGCCGGTGGCCCCGGTGTCCCCGTCAGGGCTGGGGGTGCCGGCCGACGAGGCGTTCCACGAAGAGCCGGTCGGCCGGCAGGAGGTCGAGGGACTGCAGCTCGGTGAGGGTGAACCAGCC
The DNA here is from genome assembly GCA_012514865.1 of Lentisphaerota bacterium. Taxonomy (GTDB): domain Bacteria; phylum Verrucomicrobiota; class Lentisphaeria; order Oligosphaerales; family JAFGRS01; genus JAGVUW01. Next base: position 24,086 of record JAAYZO010000583.1, read on the forward strand.
GACGCGCTGGCCCTCGTGGGCCACCGGCTCGGCGGTGGCCTCGAGGGCACAGGTGAGGAAGTGGAGCCGCAGGGGCGGCTCAGCCTCGGGAAACTCGACGACGTCCAGCGGCGCGACCGCACCGACGCTCAGGCCGAGCTCCTCGCAGAGTTCACGGCGGATGCAGTCCACGAGGCTCTCGCCGTCGACCACCTTCCCGCCGGGGAACTCCCAGCGTCCCGCCAGACGGCTGCCCGGCGGCCGCGTCGCCAGGAGGTAGCGCCCTCCCCGGCAGACGACGCCGGCGCAGACCAGCAGCGGCAGCGCCATCCTACTGGCGGGTGCCGACCTGGAACTCGGCACGGCGGTTGCGGGCGTGCTGTGACTCGCTCGTGGCGTTCGGGACCGCCGGCTGCTCTTCGCCGTAGCTGATGGTCTCGACGCGCGAGCTCTCGATGCCCAGGCTGATCAGGTGATCACGCACCACCAGGGCGCGGTTCTCGCCCAGGGCACGGTTGTACTCGTCGCTGCCGCGGTCGTCACAGTGGCCTTCGACCACCACCGCATACTGCGGGTTGGCGCGCAGGTTCGCCGCCAGGGCTTCCAGCTTCGGCAGTTCCGCCGAACCCAGGGCCGAGCTGTCAAAGGCGAAGTAGACGACCACCTGAGCCCAGGGGTCGGAGATCTCGTTCAGACGCGACCCGCCGGCGCCGCCCAGCGCGGCGTCCATGCCCGACCACGACGCATCGGCGCCGGTGCCGGCGGCGCCCAGGCCGCCATCAGCGCCACCCAGACCGCCCGCACCGAAACCGCCCAGCGGGTCGAAGGCGCCGCCGGCCACGCCCTCGCCACCGGCAGGCGCCTGACGCAGGCGGCTCAAGTCAAACTTCGGCTTGCGGGAACACCCGGTCACGAGGACCGCCCCCAGCACCACCGCCAGCACCACCGACCACACTCTCTTGTTCATGCTGATTCGCCCTCGTCGTTCTTCCGCGTGACGCCGACGTCTAGAATACCGTGGAAAATGTACCGGCCAACGGGCCGCGTTACAAACCCTCTGCCGCTGTGTTCCAGCGCTTCCTGTCGAGTCGCCCCGGGCGGCCGACGGCGCTCATGCCGTCCGGCCTCACTCGACGGCCGCCGATGGCGCCTCGGGCGGCGGCACCAGGCCCTCGCGCACGACCTGCTCGGCAAACCACGCCGCCATGTTGCGCGACCCTACCTCGTTGTGCAAATACCAGCTGCCCATCCACTTGCGAGCACTGCGCACGCCGTTCACCTCGAACCGCGCCCGCACGTCCAGCGCCGGAATCCCGTAGCGGCTGCAGCACTGATGCGCCACACGGACCGCCTGATCCAGCGCCGCCGACTGCGCCTGGAACCAGGCGTCGTGGCTGCGGCCCGTCGGCGACGCGGCCGACGACGACGCCTCCCGGCTGGGCGGCTCCTCCTGCGGGAAGATCGGATTCGGCGTCCAGTACAACGCCTTGCACTGCTGACGCTTGACGCACTCCGCAAAACGCTCCAGGGCCGCCATCATCGCCTCGGGCGTGTGCTCCGGACGCCAGCACTGCTCGTCGCGATGCCAGTACAGACGGGCGTCGGCCAGCGAGAAGGAGAAGACCACCAGATGCGGCTGGAAGGGCACCACGTCACGCGGGAAACGCACCACACCCTGGGCCGTCGTACAGAAGGCAATGCCGGCATTCAGCACGGCCGCCTTCTCGGGGCCGCCGTAGATCTCGCCCAGACGCTGCTGCAGGAGGTACGGCCAGCTCAGCTCTTCGTCGTCGAGCGACCAGGTCAGCTCGTCGCCAATGCAGACCACGCGCACCGCGGCGCGCTCCATGCGCTCCAAGACCTCGGGCGTCAGACGCGCCGGACGCTCACGGATGATCTCGTCCTCGTGCCAGCGTCCGGCACTCGGCACCCGGATGATCAGGTGGTGCTCAAGACGCTCGGGCTCGCGCGGCCGACCCAGAGCCATCGCCTGCTCCGTGCAGTCGGGGCACTTGGTCGGCTTCTTGAAGGTCCCCAGCTCACACAGGAGCTGCTCGTAACCGGACCACTGCACGGGCTTGTGGCAATGCTCGCAGGCCAACGCCACGGACTGGTGCTCCGCCAGGAAGGCCTCGCACTCGCGGCAACGCCGGCCCGGCGGCTCGATGCGGCCGTTGAGCTGGTCGCGAAGCTGGTCGGAGGCGCTGTAGGTCCACGTCCGGCTGCAGCCGGGAACAACGCACTTCACCTCGCGCTCCGGCAAGGCCTTCAGCTTCTCCTGACAGGCATCGCAGGTGCGCCCGGGAGGACGATGCAGGCCCTTGAGCTTCATGCGCAACTGCATCATGCGGGTGTAGGTCCAGGTGTTCGAACAGCCGCGGTTCCGGCAGGCGACCTCACGGTCGACCGCGGTGCGCACAAACTCGTAGCACTCCGCACACAGCCTCTCCGGGACCGGCGGCGGCGCCTCGGCGCCGTGCGCCACACGCTGCTCGAGCTGCTCGTAGGCGGTGTAGGTCCAAGTGCCGTGGCACTCCTTGGCCTTGCAGGGCCGAACCTCGTCCTTGAGCTCCTGGAAGGCCTTGAAGCAGGACTCGCACATGCGCCGCGGCGGACGGTCCAGCGGCTTGCCCCCGGCGATGTGCTCGAGCTGCTGAAAGCGGTTCCAGGTCCAGGTGTGCGTGCAACCGCGCAGCCGACACGGGACCTCGATGTCCTGAAGGTCGCGCAGGGCATTGAAGCACTCGGCACAGAGCCGCCGCGGCGGCTTGTCCGGATCGCCCTGCACGCGCTCCCGGGCGTACCAGGTCCAGGTGCGGGTGCAGCCCTTCATGCGGCACGGGACCTCGAGATCGCCGACCTCACGCAACTTCTGCTGGCAGTCACGGCAGAGGGCATTGGCGGGCGGGCCATGACGGCCCTGGCGCGCCGCCTCGAGCTGCTGAAAGCGGTTCCATATCCAGGTGTTCGTGCAGCCCTCGCGCGAACACGCAATCGGCTGGTCCTGAAGACTCTGGAACAGCCGGAAACACTCGTCACACATGCGCTCGGGACGGCCACTCCTGCCGTCGGCCACCTGGCGCAGTGCGTCCTCGCCGGAGAAACGCCAGACGTTGTTGCAGCCACGGATGCGGCAACGCAGGTCTGTGTCCGGGAAGAGCTCACCCAGACTACCCAGTGATCTGATCAAACCGGCTCTCCTCAGGGCTCACGGCCTGGAGTGGCTGTCGCTGTCCAACGAGGCATACCCAAAGACATGTCCAAACACGATATTCTCCCGCATCTTGAAGTCAACGGCCGCGGACTGCCTTTTTTCGCCTGCGGCGCAAGGACCCGCGCCGGCCGCGTCAAGGCCCACGTGGCCACCCTCCTGTGGAAATCGACCGCGATTTCCATGGTCACATGATCGGGGCCGGCAAGCGCCCCGCGGGCGCTGAAGGGGGTGCCAGATCGCAGCCGGGGGTCACGCCAGAGCCCGACCCCCGGAACGAGGATCCGCAGGCCCTGCACCTTGGAGGGGTGCCGGAACCGAACGTTCGTGCCGCCCGCGCCGGCCGCGTCAAGGCCCTGGCCGAGCCCGGCCGTGCCATGTACATTGCCACCCCGTCGGGCCGTGCCGGCCGTGGTGGCCGCGGCGGCTCGAGGAGGAGGCATCATGCGCACCGTGGCGGGACTGATCACAGGCCTGGCGCTGGGCATCCTGCTGATGTACTTCAGCCTCTCCACCGTCGAGGTCGGCCGCCTGAGCGCACCCCCTCCCGGCGCGGCCCTGGCCGCCGAAGGCTCCCCCGGCGCGGCGCTGGCGCGCCGCCTCGGCGCCGCCGCCGGCGCGGCGGCCGCGGCGGCCGGCCCGGAGACCGCGACCCTCCTGGCCGTGGCCGACCCGGCGGCACCCCTGGCCGCGGCGGCCCTGGAAGGCTTCCGTGAAGCCATTGCCGCCCATCCCGGCATGACCCTCGTGGCGGTCGCCAGCCCGGCTGAGGCAGCCGCCCGCCTGGACGCTGCCGCGGCCCTGTTCTGCCCCGACCACCGTGACCTGCAGCGACTGCGGGACGAGGTCACGGACCGCGCCCTGCCCCCGGCCGTCACCATCGGCTGGTCCGACTGGCTGCTCGACCCCGACCGCAGCGACCGCCCGCCGATCGCCGGCGTGGCCGTGCCGCACCCGGCCGCGGCCCTGCGACGGCTGACACCGCGCTGGGACACAGGCGACGACACGAGCGGCGACGCCACCGAGCCCGCCACCGCGGTGACCGTCCTCAGCCCCGCCGAGCTGCGGGCCGCCTTCGCCCTCCCGGAGAGCCCCGCCGGCCAGGCCGCGGCGGAATCCCATACCCACGAGAGCCCCGCGCCAAGGACGCAAGGAGTACCATGAGTGCCGAGATGATCTACTCGAAGGCTGTACCCGTCCGGCATCAGGTCGATGTCATGGTGGCCGGCGGCGGCCCGGCCGGCGTCGCCGCCGCTCTGACCGCGGCGCGGCAGGGCCACAGCGTCTTCCTCGCCGAGTCGCAGTCCTGCTTCGGCGGCATGGGCACCGCCGGCATGGTGCCCGCCTTCTCGACGTTCTCCGATGGCATCAACGTCCTGGCCGACGGCATCGGTCGCGAGATCCTCGAGGCCCTCGGCGTCGAGAAGGGCAGCGGCAGCCCCCTCGCCACCTACGCCATCCCGGCCGAGCCGCTCAAACGCGTCTACGACCGCCTGATGACCGCCGCCGGCGTCGCCTTCGCCTTCCAGACGACCGTGCTCGACGTGGTCGCCCGCGACGGCCACGTCGAACAGGCCCTCTGCTGGGGCAAGAGCGGCCTCTTCGCGGTCCAGGCGCGCCTCTATATCGATGGCACCGGCGACGGCGACCTCGCCGCCTGGGCCGGCGCGCCCTTCGACAAGGGCGATGGCGAGGGCGCCATGATGCCGGGGACCCTCTGCAGCCTCTGGGCCGACGTCGACTGGGAGGCCTACCGCGCCTCGGGCATCAACCCGCGCACCCTCCTGCCCCAGGCCTTCGCCGATGGAATCTTCACCGTCCACGACCCGCACCACCCCGGCATGTGGCGCGTCGGTCGCCACCTCGTCGGCGGCAATATCGGCCATGCCTTCGGCGTCGATGCCACCGACGAGCGGTCCGTGACCGCACACCTGGTCGAGGCCCGCGCCCGACTGCCGGAGTTCGAGAGGTTCTACCGCGAACGCGTGCCGGGCTTCCAGAACCTCGAACTGGCCGGCTCGGGTGCCGTCCTGGGCATCCGCGAGAGCCGACGCATCCTCGGCGATTACGTCCTGAACATCGACGACTTCAAGGCCAGGGCCGTCTTCCCCGACGAGATCGGTCGCTACTGCTACCCCGTCGACATACACCCCTCAAAACCCGACCCCGTGCGCTACGCGAGCTTCGAAAAGGAGTTCTTCGAGACCCTGCGCTACAAGAAAGGCGAGAGCTACGGCATACCCTACCGCATCCTTACCCCCCGGAAGCTCGACAACCTCCTCGTCGCCGGCCGCTGCGTCAGCTCGGACCGCGGCATCCAGGGGTCCATCCGCGTCATGCCCGGCTGCTACATCACGGGCCAGGCCGCCGGTATGGCCGCGGCCCTGGCGATCGAGCACCACACCGACACCCGCGGCATACCCGTCGGCGAGCTGCAGCGGCGCCTGCGGGCCATGGGCGCCTATCTGCCCAACCTGGAGTGACGCGGCGGACATCCCGCCACCCCGGCAAGCCGGGCTGGCGGGATATCCCTCTATCGCTCGCCACCGGTGCGGAGCGCGAGTGTCCACAGACGCGAAGGCGTCCACG
>JAAYZO010000584.1 GCA_012514865.1 Lentisphaerota bacterium
GAAGCGGTTGTGGTGGATACGGGCCCACTGGCTGGGTGTGCCGCGGATGCCGATGGCGCGGCGTTTGGGGTCCATGAAGGCATTGTGGTGGATATGGATCCAGTCCCCGGCGATGTCGGTGCCGTCGCCGCGGTCGCGGCCGCCGTGCATATCGGCGTGGTGGCTGGTGGCGTTGGGCCCGAACCAGTTCCAGGCGGCCTCATAGGCATCGCCGGGCGAGCCGCTGGAGGCGATGGCGTGGCGGCACCAGTCGAAGCGGTTGGCGATGATGAAGCAGTTCGAGCCGCCGGTCGAGACGCCGTAGCCGAAGCCGGAGAGCTGGCAGTGGTGGATGTGGTTGTGGTGGATGCGCACGTCGCCGCCGCCGCCGACACCGATGCCGACGCAGTTCCAGTTGTAGATCTCGCAGTTGTCGACGGCGCTGTCGTGGTGGCCGATGCTGATGGCGCGGGACATCGTCCCGATGCGCTCGGGTCCCGCGTAGGGCCCCTCGAGGCGCAGGCCGGTGATCCGCACGCGGTCGCCGCCACTGCGCAACAGCGGGCTGGTCGTGCGCAGGGTGGTGAAGAGCCGCGCCCCGAGCGAGCCCTCGTGGCCGCGGGTACCGGCCAGGGTGACGCCAGTCGCGAGGGTGAGGTTGGACTGCCCGGTGAGGTCGATCTCGACGCCGTCGGGGATGAAGACGACCTGGCCGTCGGTGGCCTGCCGCAGCGCCGCCAGGAGCTCCTCGGCGGTGCGCACGGTGACGTCGCCGCGCGTCCGGATGTCGCGGTAGCCCGGGCCGCCGCCGATCGGATCGCCGGTCGGGTTGGCCTCGCAGCCGAAGGTCTCGGCCTCCTCGCCCCGTGCCGCCAGACAGCACAGGGCCATGGCAAGGGCACTCAGCCAGCGTCGACAGGCGATCATGGCAGATCCTCCTGAGAGCGACCCATGGGGCCGGGCTCGACCGCGAGACACCGCCGCCGGCACGATGGCCCGGCGCGGCGCACCGCTGCGGCTCGGGCAGCGTACCACCGGGCCTACCATCGGCCTCACGAGGGCGCCTGTCCAGTCGCCCGCCGATGTCAGATAGGGCTGCCCTGGCCTGATTCATTCTCGACGCGCGGGCCAGGCCCCTTCGCGAATGGATCAGGACAGTTGCTTCCCGTATCTTCTTCGTGTATGGTGCATGTATGGCCACCAAGACCATCACCCTCGAACTTGATGCCTACGAGAGACTCCGGCGCGCCAAGCGCGCTCCCCGGGAGTCATTCTCGGCGGTGGTTCGTCGTGCCGTCTGGCCGGAGGAGCCGCTGACGGCCGCCGGACTCTTGGACATGGTGACGGAGCAGATGCGCACCGGCCGCAGCGTTGTTCCCGCGGAGGTCCTCGACCGCCTCGATGCCGCGCAGAAGAACCCGCGCGTCTCGGAAAGCAAGTGGTAGTGTCGCCATGCTCCTCGACACCACGTTCCTCGTCGATCTTCAGCGTGAGGCTCACCGCGCCGCCGTCAAGGCGACTGGGAACGTGCGGCCGGGGATCGCCCCCTCCGCCTGAGGAAGAGGGCAGACACCGCGGTGCCCAGGACCGTGCCTCCCACGATGAGGGCAAGGACACGCTGGCGTCCCCGACGGGATAGCTCCCGAGAGGGGCCGGGTTGATCCGGCGGCGCAGAGACGTTCGATATGACGGGGGATGAACCGACCTCGGAGTCTGCGCGGGCGGTCGCCTCATCCTGGCTCAGGTGACCCTTCTCGTGCACACGTCTATTCCTGGCCCGAGGCGGGACGGTCTCCTGGTCAGTCTTGGGGACAGCCCAACTGGGCAGTTCCACAGCCTCACCCCCGTCCATCTCAGCGATCACGGGCCTGCCGGACCGCCCGTCGACAAGCACGTACTTGTCGGGCAACTCCAGAACCAACTCGTCGTCCGATACATGACGGAGACTCCACGACCTCACTACCGTCAGTTCGACATCCCACGGCGAGTCGGGCTGCAGGCCCGGACGTCGCGCCTGACACACGGCTCGGGGACGCGCCATGTCGGCGGCACTGACGACATCGTAGCCGTACCTGATCTCCAGCGTGGTGACACCATTGTGGGCGGAAACAACCGATACGGGTGCGTAA
>JAAYZO010000585.1 GCA_012514865.1 Lentisphaerota bacterium
CGCGGTGCCGGGCCCGGCAGGCCTCGAGCCCGAGGGCCACGGCGAGGTGGCTCTTGCCGACCCCGGGCGGGCCCAGGAGGAGCACGTTCTCGTGGCGCTCCAGGTAGGAGCCGGCGGCGAGCTCGCGCAGCTGCTTCTCTGAGACCGTCGGTTGGAACGCGAAGTCGAAGTCGTCGAGGCTCTTGCGGTAGGGGAAGCCGGCGAGGCGCTGAAGCGTCGCCTCGGCGCGCAGGTCGGCGGCCTCGGCCGAGCGCGCCAGCAGCCGCTCGGCGAACTCGGCGTAGCTCCAACTCCGCTCGGCCGCCTCCTCGGCCAGGGCGGGCAGCTCGGCCGGCAGGTCGGGCAGGTGCAGGCGCTCGGCGAGCAGGGCGATGCGCTCGCTCGTCAGGTTCATCGGGCGACCTCGTCGTAGACGGCCAGCGGACGCACGGCGACCAGCGGCGCCGCGGGCCGTACCGAGGCCGGCAGCGGCTCGGGCGTGCACGGCCAGGGCGGCGCCAGGGCGAACGGGGTGAGCCCCTCACGTGCGAGGCGGTCCACCGGCCGCTCGCCGGTGGTCGCGTGCTCCCTGCGGTTGGCGACCGCGTCGAGCCAGGCGAGCAACTGCGCGTTCAGATCCTCGAGGCTGGTGAAGCGCCGCCCGCAGAAGAAGCGGTCCCTGAGGTAGCCGATCGAGCGCTCGACCTTGCCCTTGGTGCGCGCCCGGTAGGGCCGGCAGAGGCGCGGCGCGAAGCCGTACCTGCCAGCGAAGTCGAGGAGGCCGGGGTTGTACCTGGGACGGCCTGCAGTGCGCTCCAACACGACCACCTTGGCGTTGTCGTAGAGGATCTCCGCCGGCATGCCGCCGAAGAAGGCGAAGGCCCGGGCATGGCAAGAGAGGAAGGTGGGCAGGTCCTCGGCCGTCACCGCCTCGGCGTAGAGGGCGCGGCTGAAGCCGAGCACCATGACGAACAGGTGCAGGGCGACCTCCTGGCCGTCCAGCTGATGCTTGCCGAGCTCGGCCCAGTCGACCTGGGCCTGCAGCCCTGGCGGCGTCTCGAAGCGCACCACCGGCTCGCGGCGCCGCCGTCGGTAGGGGCGCGTGAAGTCCTTGAGGATGCTGATGCCGCCGGCGTACCCCTGGGCGCGGACCTCCTCGAGGAGCGCGGCGGCGGACAGCTCGGGGAACTCGGCAAGGCGAGCCACGAGGTAGTCCTTGAAGGGCTCGAGCTTGCCCGGCGCGGCGGGGCGCCGGTACGCCGGCGGCCCCTCGCGGCGCAGCGCCCGGCGGACGGTGTTACGGCCGACCCCGAGCTCGCGCGAGATCGCCTTGATCGAGACTCCCTGACGGTGCAGAGCGACGATGTCCACCCACTCCTCCATGCTGATCAACGGCACCCTCCTCGCTCCGCCTGAAAGCGTCGGCGAGGAGCCTACTAGCTCTTTGAGAGGGGTCCGTTTTCAATCGTCACAAGGGGGTCAGTGTTGCATCGTCAGTGACAGCAGGTGCTGACCGACAACGGCAAGGTGTTCACGGCGCGCTTCGGCCTCGGCAGCGGCGAGGTGCTCTTCGACCGCCTCTGCCGTGAGCACGACGTGCGCCACCTGCTGACCGCACCCCGGAGCCCGACGACCACCGGCAAGGTC
>JAAYZO010000586.1 GCA_012514865.1 Lentisphaerota bacterium
CGGCCCGTCGGGCCGGGTTCAGGCCCTCGACGGGGTCTCGTTCGGGGTCGAGCCCGGCGCGTTCGTGGCGATCTGTGGTCCGAGCGGCTGTGGCAAGAGCACCCTGCTCCTGATCGGCGGGGCGCTGTTGCGGCCGACGGCCGGTCGGGTGATGGTGGCGGGCTGCGAGGTCTACGCCGCAACGGCGGCCGAGCAGCGGCGTCTGCGCGCCTCGACCCTGGGCTTCGTCTTTCAGCAGTTCCACCTGGTGCCCTACCTGAGCGTCTGGGAGAACCTCCTGGCGCCGTCGCTGGCGCTGTCGCTGCCGGGGGCGTCAGCGCGGGCCGAGGCGTTGCTCGAGCGCTTCGGTCTGAGCGATCGTCGCGACCACCTCCCGGCGCAGCTCAGTACGGGGGAGAAGCAGCGCACGGCCCTGGCGCGGGCGTTGCTGAACGAGCCGAAGGTCCTGCTGGCCGACGAGCCGACGGGGAATCTCGATTCCGGGAACAGCGCTGTCGTCCTGGAGGCCCTGGCGGCCTTCGCGCGGTCTGGCGGGGCGGTGCTGATGGTGACGCACAACCAGGACGCGGCGCGACGCGCCGACCGTGTTCTGCACATGGAGCGAGGCCGGCTGGTATGAATCGCACTCAGGTCGAACTCTGGGAGGCCGGTCTGCGGCAGGCCCTCGATGTCGTGGATCACGCCCTTGAGGACCGCTTCGGCGACCTGCTGCCGCGGCGGCCGAACCGGCCGCGCCGCCACGCCACCGCCAACCCGCGCTACGACGGGCTCTTCACCGTCGACAGCAAGTTCTCCATGGGGCTGCTCAGCCAGAGCGGCCCGGGCTACGTCATCGACGTGCGCCTGGCGGCCATCGGCCATCCGACGGCGGCGCAGCGCGAGGCCATCCTGGAGGAGGCCGAGCGGGCGTTGCGTGCGGCCCTGCCGGAGAGCTTCCCCGGCCGGCGTCTGGAGGTCGTCCGGGAAGGCCCCATCCTGCGGGTCACGGGTGACCTCAGTCTGGAGGGGTAGGGGCCACCCCGGCACGGTCTTCGCGGCGCCGTCGGCGATGCAGCAGGATGGCGCGCAGCCGCCGCCGTCGCCGCATGATCTCGCGGGCGCGCTCGACGCCGGCCCGTCCGGCGATGAGGACGCCGAGGCCCATGATCATCCAGGAGGCGAGGTAGACGCCCAGCGCCACCAGCAGCCAGCGCCGCTCGCCGCTCGCCACCGCCGCCGCCGCGAAGCCGAGCCCGCCGGCCCAGCCCACCGGGAAGCTCAGCAGGATCAGGCCGAGGCCGACGCCGAAGAGGATCCGGTGGCGTTGAGGGTCGACATGCCGCACGGTGCGCCTCGTCAGTGCTTCGGGAAGACCAGGTCGAGGTAGTGCGGGGAGTCCTGCAGGATGCCGCCGGAGGCGTCGAAGAAGCGCTGATCGAGTTCGAAGCAGCCCTGTCGGACGGCGGTCCATGGCGCTCCGGCCGCCGGGTGGTAGCTCTGCAGTTGCGGCCAGCGGGCGTAGTTCTGGTGGCCGTTGGTCTCGAGCACGCCGATGGTCATGCCGGGCAGCGGCGCCAGTCGCGCGGCGACGTTCTTATTCCAGTCGACCTGGATCGGCCCCACCGTCAGGTCGGCGCAGAACATCGGCACGCCGGCACGGTGCGCCACATCGGCGATCTTCAGGGTCATGCTCAGGGTCTTGGCGATCGGCTTCAGGGCGATGGCGCCGTAGCCGAGGGCGATGCGCTCCTCGACGTCGTGGTCGCAGTGCGCGCTCTCGTCGGCCGCCAGACGCACGCCCAGATCGCCGACCGGGACCTTATACGACTCCGGGAAGGGCTCCTCGATCAGGGCAATCTGGTCGAAGGCGCCGATCTTGCGGCAGTGGTCGAGGAAGCGCTGCAGGCGGTCCTTGCTGTCGTAGCGGCCATTGGCGTCGAAGTAGTAGGGCAGGCGGCCGTTGCGGGTGTAGGGGGTCTCACGGCGGCCGATGGCCTCGTGGATGGCCGAGACGCGTGCCATGTCCCACTGCAGCATCTTCTCGCGGTCGCCATCGCGGTCGGGGTCGGAGCCGATCTTGATCTTGAAGAAGAAGTAGCCCTCGTCGACATGCTGGACGATCTCGTTCATGGGGATGGCATAGGCCAGCAGGGGTATGCAGGCGACGCGGTCGTGGCGGTGCTGGAGGGCGGCGCGGAAGCGCGCCGGGATGATGTCGTCGAAGGCGGTGAGGCCGTGTTCGCGGGCATAGAGCAGCCAGGCGGCGGCGTCGACGCCGACGAGGGCATTGAGGGCGAAGGTCAGGCGCAGGTCGGGCTTGCGGCTGATGGCCTTGCCGTACTCGTGGACCTCGGGGAGGAGCCGGTCAAGGAGGTCCAGGGGGGTCTCGAAGCTCATGCCCTGGGCGCGGCGGAGGGCCATCTCGGTCATGGCAAACATGAGGCTGTTGCCGGCGGCCTCCGAGACACCGGCGAAGAGTTCCGAGTCGGACCAGAGGACGCTCTGGGTGTTGAGGGCGGCGGCGCGGTGGCCGCTGCTGGCTTCCAGGCCGGCGACGGTCTGCCAGACCTCGGTGAGGTAGGAGCCCTTGAAGCCGAACGGCCGGATCAGGGGTTCGCGTTCGAAGTTGGCATTGACGCGGCTGATGGTGATACTCATGGTCGCATCCTCCGGCGGTGCTGGCGCCGCGGCGCCGGCCGTTGGCGTGGTGGTCGTTGTCGGCATCCGCTGACAACATAGACGAGCCCTGCCACTCGGCCAGCCGGCCGGCGGCCGATTCCGGTGCGGCGCCGGCGCACCCGGCGCACCGGGGCTCGCGGCGCCGACAGGTCCGACAGGCCGGCGGCGTCGTCGGTCCGGGCGGTTTGCCGAGGTCGGCCGGCGGCATTATGGTGGTAGGGTTATGGAGTTGCCGTCTTCCGGCAGTCGTGTCATCGCGCAGGTCACGCCCCTGCCGGGCGCCGGAAGCCCAGCCCCGGCGGACCGGTGATCATGCCCCTTGAACGCACAGCTATCTATCCGGGCACCTTCGACCCCGTGACCAACGGCCATCTGGACGTGGTTCGGCGGGCCTCGCGCCTGTTCGATCGCATCGTCGTGGCCATCGGTACGCACAGCGGCAAGCGTCCGGTGTTCACGGTTCCGGAGCGCCTGGCGCATCTGCGTCAGATCTGTCAGGGCATTCCCGGCGTGACGGTCGGGTCGTTCGACGGCCTGCTGACGCGCGCCGTGCGCGACTTCGGGGCGGTAGCGGTGATCCGCGGCCTGCGTGCGGTCTCGGACTTCGAGTACGAATTCCAGATGGCGCTGATGAACCGCGAGCTGTCGCCGCAATGCGAGACGGTCTTCCTGATGCCGAGTCCGGAGTACTCCTTCGTCAGTTCGACGATGATCCGCGAGATCGCGCGTTTCGGCGGCGACATCAGCCCGTTCGTGCCGCCCGAGATCTGCGAGCAACTCCAGCGCCGCCTGCAGGAGGGCACCCGATGACTCCGGTGGCAGCGCTGTGTTTCAAAGCCCTCGATCTGCCGGTCGAGGGCCTGGACCTCTGTGGGGAGGTCACCTTCGAGGCCCTGGACCTCCACGAGGATGCCCTCTTCACCTTTCTGAGCCCGTTGCGGTTCACCTTGCGGGCCGAGCCGGTGCAGGAGGGGGTGCTGGTGCGCGGCCGCCTCGAGGGTGAGGTCCAGCGTGTCTGCGACCGCTGTCTCGAGCCCGGGAAGGTGCTCCTGGAGGTGGATCCGGTCTGCTATCACTATGAAGAGGTCGCCGGCGCCGAGGTGGATTTGACGGAAGCGGTCCGGGAAGACATATTACTTGCTTTCCCGCAGACCTGGGTATGCCGGGCGGACTGCCGCGGCCTGTGCCCGCGCTGCGGGAGTAATCGAAACGAGTCCACCTGCGGTTGTCCGGCCGAGGAGCCCGACGAGGGCGACGAGGACGACGACACCTGGGGCGCCCTGGACGACCTGGTCGTCCGGGACGACTCCTGAGGCGCGCGTCGGAACGCAGGGTCTGGACGGGACGAGTGGCGGAGCGACGATCATGGCACTTCAGCAGAGCAAGCTCAGCAAGCAGAGATGCCGTCAGCGCAAGGCGGCGAACCGCTATCGCGGCGTGAAGGCCTCGCGGTGCGCCACGTGTGGCGCGGCGATTATGCCGCACCGCGTCTGTGCGGCGTGCGGCCACTACAAGGGCCGGCAGGTGGTGTCCGTCAAGGCGGAATAACCGCGATGCCAGTTATCGCTGTGGATGCCATGGGCGGCGACTATGCGCCGAGCGTGGTGATTGACGGTGTCGGCGAGTGGCTCGAGCGCTATCCGCAGGGCGGCTCGCTGCTTCTGGTCGGTGACGAGGCGCAGGTCCAGGCCGAGTTGAAACGGATTGGCAAGGCCGCGGACCCGCGTTTGACGGTGGTGCACGCCCCGGAGGTCATCCGCATGGATGACGCCCCGGCCTCGGCGGTCCGCTCCAAGCGCCGCAGCAGCATCAACGTCGCCGTCGACCTGGTCAAGCAGGGCAAGGCGCAGGCCTTCTTCAGTGCCGGCAACACCGGCGCCTGCGTTGCCTCGACGGTGTTGAAGTGGCGCACGCTTCCGGGGATTTTCCGTCCGGGCATTGCCACGGTCTTCCCGTCGCCCGAGGGCAACTTCGTGCTTCTCGATGCCGGCTCGACGGTCGACTGCGATCCCCTGAATCTGATGCACTACGCGGTCATGGGCGACGTCTACTGCCGGCATATCCTGGGCAAGGCCGAGCCGCGCATCGGGCTGCTGAATGTCGGCGGCGAGGATGCCAAGGGCAACGACCTGGCCAAAGAGTCGTTTAAGATGCTCAGCGGCATGGACAGCCTGAACTTCATTGGCAATGTCGAAGGGCACGACCTCTTCGGCGGCCGTGTCGACGTGGTGGTCTGCGACTGCTTCGTCGGCAATGTGGTATTGAAGACCTGCGAGAGTCTGGCGCATGCCATCAGCCAGATGATCCGGACGAATTTGAGCAAGAACCTGATGCGCAAGGCCGGCTATCTGTTGAGTCGCGGTGCCTATGTCGAGCTGAAGCAGATGGTCGACTGCGCCGAGTTCGGCGGGGCGCCGCTGCTGGGTGTCGACGGGGTCTGCATCATCGGGCACGGGTCGTCCTGCGCCCGGGCTGTGCGCAATGGCATCCGCGTCGCGGCTGAGTTCGTACAGCATCAGGTCAATACTCGCATCACGGAGCGCGTTCGGGCCATCGGCCTGGCGCCGGCTCCGGCCGCCGGCACCCCCGGCTGAGCGGGCTCGGCCGGCAGGCCTGCCGTGTGGGTCCGCGCTCGCGGATGGCGGGGCTGTTGGCGAGGTGGGGTGACGCGATCGACAAGGGCCTCGGCGACGGGGCTCAGGGAAGTGCGCAGGGCCTGTGGCTCCGGGCGCCGGGACGGCGTTGACACGCCGCTCGGGCGGGCGGGGCGGGGCCTTCCACTGTGACGTTGGCATCGTGACGGCGTCGGCATGCCGGCATGGCTCGAGTTGCGGGCCGGCGCGGCAGTCGCGCGGCGGGTCGGGCCGTCACGGCTCACGGGACCAGGCGAGTGATGAAACGTGCTGGACTGATGTTTGCCGGGCAGGGCGCCCAGGTCGTCGGCATGGGCCGCGACCTCTACGACGGCAGTGCCGCGGCGCGGGGCGTCTTCGACACGGCCGACCGCCTGCTGGGCCGGTCGATCACGGCCCTGTGCTTCGAGGGCCCGGCCGAGGCGCTCAAGGCGAGCGCCAACTGCCAGCCGGCGATCTATACCATGTCGATGGCCTGTCTGGCGGCCCTGCGCGAGCGCCTGCCGGTCGAGCCGCTGATCTGCGGCGGGCTGAGCCTGGGCGAGTTTGCCGCGATCACCTGCGCCGGCAGTCTCGAGTTCGAGGCCGGCCTGCGCCTGGTGGCCGAACGCGGCCGCCTCATGGACGAGGCCTGCCGGGCCGCCGAGGGCGCCATGGCGGCCGTGATCGGCGCCGACACGGCCCTGGTCGAGGACCTCTGCCGGCAGCATGGCGTCGATGTCGCCAACTACAACTGCCCCGGCCAGGTGGTCATCAGCGGCGCCGCGCCGGCGCTGACGCGGGCCGTCGAGGCCCTCGGCGCGGCCGGCGTCAGCCGGGTCATGCGCCTCGAGGTCGCGGGGGCCTTCCACTCGCGCCTGATGGCACCGGCCGCCGCCGCCTTCGCCGGCGTGCTCGAGGCGGTGCCGCTGCAGGCGCCGCGCTGCGCCGTGGTGCAGAATGTCCCCGGCGGCCTGGTCAGCGACCCGGCGGCGCTGCGGCGGAACCTCGCCGCGCAGGTCGACGGCAGCGTCCGCTGGGAGTCCTGTCTGCGGGCCATGCTGGCGGCCGGGGTCGAGGTCCTGGTCGAGCTGGGTCCGGGCAAGGTCCTCAGCGGCTTCCTGCGGCGCCTGGACCGCAGCTTCCCGGTGTGTTCGGTCAGTTCGCTGGGCGACCTCGAGGCCGCCGTGGCGCTGCTGGACGGTCGATGAGTCGGTGGTGCTGCGCCAGGGCGGCAGTGCCGTAGCTTCCGAGCTGGAGGAACAGACGGATGGGATTCGCAGGAAAGACAGCGCTGATCACGGGCGGTGCCCGCGGTATTGGCCGTGCCATCGCCGAGGAACTGGCGTCGGCCGGGGCGACGCTGGCCATCGTGGATGTGCTTCAGGATGTCGCCGAGGCTACGGCCGCGGCCTTCCGGGAGCGCGGCGTCGAGGCCGCCGCCTTCGTCGCCAATGTCGCCAGCCCGGCCGACGTCGACAGGCTCTTCGGTGAGGTCATGGCGCGGTTCGGCAAGATCGACATCCTGATCAACAACGCCGGCATCACCCGCGACAACCTCATCATGCGCATGAAGGAAGAGGAGTGGGACGCGGTCATCGCGGTCAACCTCAAGGGCACCTTCAACTGCATCAAGGCCGCCTCGCGGCCGATGCTCAAGGCGCGCTCCGGGTGCATCGTCAACATCGCCTCGGTGGTCGGCGTCATGGGCAATGCCGGTCAGGCCAACTACAGCGCCTCGAAGGCGGGCGTCATCGGCCTGACCAAGACCGCGGCGAAGGAGCTGGCCTCGCGCGGCATCACGGTCAACGCCGTGGCGCCGGGCTACATCGAGACCGACATGACCGGCAAGCTCAGCGAGGAGGCCCGGAAGGCGTTCTTGACGGTCGTCCCGCTGGCCCGGCCGGGGACGCCCCAGGATGTGGCGCGGGCCGTGCGTTTCCTCTGCAGCGAGGACGCGGCCTACATCACCGGTCAGGTCCTGCATGTCGACGGCGGCATGCTGATGTGAGGCTCTGCGGGCGGACCGGGCGGGGTTTGTAATGGGGCGAAATGGAAGCACATTACCGGGCTGTCGCGGCTCTGTTGCCGCGCCCCCCGAGCCGGTCCGACCGATACCATACGAGCATTTGAACAAGGCAACGGCTGGAGTCACGGCGCCCGATGGCGCCCGCAAGCAATCGGAGGATCCCAATGTCTTCACCTGCTGAACGCGTTCGTGAGATCATTGTCGAGCAGCTTGGCGTCAACGCCGAGCAGGTCACCGACGAGTCGAAGTTCGTCGAGGACCTCGGCGCCGATTCGCTCGACACCGTCGAGCTGGTCATGGCCCTCGAAGAGGAGTTCGGCACCGAGATTCCGGATGAAGAGGCCGAGAAGCTGACCACGGTGGGCGAGGCGATCGCCTACGTGCAGAAGATCGTCGGGGGCTGAGCCTCCAGCGCGGTCTGTCAGGAGGCCACAGGCCGCTCGGCGGCGGTGGCCTCTTGTCGTTTTCGGGGCTGGCAGTCAACACCCAGAAGCGGAGCAGGACGACGATGACATGCAGCGGACGGGTCGTGGTGACGGGTATGGGGGTCGTCTCCCCGCTGGGCAACTCCGTGAGCGCCTTCTGGGAGGGCCTGCTGGCCGGGCGCTCCGGCATCGGCCCGCTGACGCGCTGTTCGACGGAGGGCCAGCGTTGCCGGATCGCCGGGCAGGTGCGTGATTTCGACATCACGGCGTACCTCTCCGAGAAGGAGGCGCGGCGGCTGGATCCATTCTGTCACTACGCCCTGGCGGCGGCCACCGAGGCGGTCCGTCAGGCCGGCCTGGCCGGCGGCGGCGTCGTCCCGGAGCGCGCCGGGGTGATCGTCTCGTCGGGCGTCGGCGGCCTGGCCTCGATGCAGGACAGCGTGCGCACCCTGGTCGAGCGCGGTGCCGGCCGGCTGTCGCCGCTGACGGTGCCGATCATGATTGCCGACATGGCCTCGGGGATGCTCTCGATTCACTTCGGCTTCTCGGGCCCGAACCTGGCTGTCGTCACCGCCTGTGCCTCGGCGACGCACTCGATCGGCGAGGCCTGCTGGATGATCCGGCGCGGCGATGCCGACGTCATGCTGGCCGGCGGCAGCGAGGCCGGCCTGGTCGAGGTCGGCCTCGGCGGCTTTGCCTCGATGAAGGCCCTGAGCACCCGCAATGACGACCCCGAGCACGCCAGCCGGCCCTTCGACCGCGACCGCGACGGCTTCGTGCCGGCCGAGGGCGCCGGGGTGCTGGTCCTCGAGAGCCTCGAGCATGCCCGGGCCCGTCAGGCCGAGATCCTCGCCGAGGTCGTCGGCTACGGCCTCTCCGGCGATGCCTACCACATCACCGCACCCGACCCCGAGGGCCGTGGCGCGGCGCGCTGCATCCGCAACGCCCTCGCCCAGGCCGGGGCCGCGCCCGAGGACCTGAGCTACGTCAATGCCCACGGCACCTCCACACCGCTCAACGACCGCATGGAGACCGGCGCCCTCAAGAGCGCCCTCGGGCCGGCCGCCTATCGCATACCGGTCAGCAGCACCAAGTCGATGACCGGACATGCCCTCGGGGCCGCCGGCGGCCTGGAGTCCGTCGCCTGCATCCAGGCCCTGCGCCAGCAGGTCATCCCCGGCACCATGAACTACCAGACGCCGGACCCGGACTGCGATCTGGACTACGTCCCGAACGCCTGCCGCCAGATCCCGGTCGACCTGGCGCTCAATGTCAGCTTCGGCTTCGGCGGCCACAACGCCGCCCTCCTCTTCAGAAAGGCACCCTGAGTCTTGCCGCGGCCGCCGGCCCGGGCTATCGTGAGGGTTGGCGGAGCCCGCCGCCCGCCGCCCGGCGTGGGGCAAACAAGGGGGTCCGTGGCGCCGTCCGGTGGATCTCCCGGGGGCCCACAGCGCCCGCGGAGTGACCGGCCTGGTGTGCCGGACAGACCATGGCGAGAGATCGCGCCGGCCAGCGATCTCTCCTACGAGCGACAGGGGATCGTGGATGAGAGCAGCGTCGATCATGTGGGCGGCGGTCCTGATGGCCGCCGTGGTGTCGGGCGGCTGTGCGCGGCCGCGTCTGGCCTCGCGGCCGTTGACCGACGTCGAGAGCGAGTGGGGCTCGTACATTCGCGCCAGCTATCCGGGATGGCGGCCGCCGTACTACTCGCCGGCGCAGCCCCTGGAGCCGAGCCAGTTGGCCCTGCCGGCGGCGCCGGCGCCGACGTCATCCGAGTTCGACTACGTCCCGGCCGAGCCGCGGCGGTGACGTCGCGGCGACCGTCGGGGCGTCTGCGGGTGGCGTTGTCAGGTGGCGGCCCTGCTGAGGGAAAGAGTGTGTTGGCATGAGATGGCTACCCTGGCCCTTCCGGTCCACAAGGCCGCGGCCCGCTGCCTCGGCGCGGTCGCGGCGCGCCGGCGCTGCCCGCTGGTCGGAGCGGCCGCCCGTGCTGCTGGTGGTCAGCGCCGGGGTGCTGGTGTGGGTGACCGCGTCGTTTGTGGTCTCCTTCCGGCGCAGCCCGCCGCCGGTGCACATGGTCGTCGGTGAGCGTGCCGACAGCAACATCTACAGCGAGGTCCCCTTCCGCCACAACGACCTGGTGCAGACGCAGCGTCAGCGTCGTCGGGCGGCGCGCGAGGTCCTGCCGATCTACCGCCTGAACCCGCCCGCCGTGGAGGCGACCCTGCAGCGCCTGAGCGCCCTGGGCGAGGCGCTTCGGGCGCCGGCCGGGGGCGCCGAGGCGCCGCGGCCGGCGCCGAAGGCCGACGCCGTCGCGCCCGCGCCAGGCGCCGCCCTCGAGCCCGTCGACGGCCTCGACGCCGACACCCTCGAGGCCCTCCGCCTGGCCGTCGCTGAGCCGACGCGCTTCCGGACCCTGCGCGACCTCGTCCGCGACCATCTCAATCGCGGCGTTATCGAGGAGCGCGAGCTGGTCACCCTGCAGGACGTCGAGGCGCCGACTGCCGCCGTCACCCTCCTTAACGACCAGGTCGGCACCGAACGGACCTCCGTCCTGCGCACCGACGACCTCCGGGACCCGCGCCGGGCCGCCGCCACCGCCGCCGCCGAGTACGCCTCGCGCTTCCCCGATACCACCCCCGCCCTCCGGGCCGGCCTCGAGACGGTCCTCGGGCGGCTCATGCGGCCGACCCTGACCTACGCGGCCGACGCCACCGAGCGCGCCCGCCGCCAGGCCGCCGCCGCCGTCGAGACCGTCACCCGCTTCGTCGGCGCCAATGAGGTCCTGGTCCTGCGCGGCGAGACGGTGACGGCGGAGCTGCTCGAGCGCCTGCAGCGTCACCAGCAGGAGCTGCATCTTCGCCAGACGACCCAGAGCGGCTGGGCCGGCATCATCCAGGGCATCCTGCTCTGCGGCGTGATGGTGCTGAGCGCCGGTTTCATCCTCTCGGTGGTGCACACCGGCCTGCTCAGCGATGGCCGGCTGCTGATCATGGTGACGCTGGTGACGGTGGTGCAGCTTCTGCTCAGCCGCGTGGTGGCCGACCTGCACTTCCTGAAGAGCGGCTCGTCGTTCTTCCTGTTCCCGCTGCTGCCGCTGGCCTTCGGGGCGATGCTCCTGGCGCCGCTGGCCGGCCTGCGTGCGGCCCTGGTCAGCGGCCTGCTGACCACCGCCGTGGCGGCCTGGCATGTGCACTCGCCCGAGTCCTTCCACCTCTGCGTCACCGGCACCGTCACCTGCCTCCTCGGCGGCGCCCTGATGCGGCGGGCGCGGCGGCGCGCCCACCTCATCCGCACCGGCACCGCGATCTTCGCGGCGGTGCTGCTCCTGGAGCTGCTCTTCTCGATCCGCGCCACCCTGCCGCCGGGAGCCCTCTGGCGGTCGCTGGCGCCCCTGGCCACCTACGCCCTCGGCAATGCCTTCGGAGTCACGGCCGTGGTCTTCGTCCTCCTGCCTCTCCTCGAGTACGTCTTCGGCGCAGCCTCGGATCTGACCCTGGTCGAACTCAGCGACCTAAACCACCCGCTGCTCAAGCGTCTGCAGCTCGAGGCCCCGGGGACCTACCACCACAGCCTGACCGTGGCGACCCTGGCCGAACAGGCCGCCGAGGCCATCGGCGCCAACCCGCTGATGGCGCGCGTCTGCGCCTACTTCCATGACATCGGCAAGCTGCACCAGCCGGAGTTCTTCACCGAGAACGTCGCCCAGGGCGTCAACCCCCACCGTGACCTCGAGCCCCGCATGAGCAGCCTGGTCATCCTCAACCACGTCCGCGAGGGCCTCGCCCTGGCCCGGCAGTACAAGCTCAAGCGGCCCCTGCGCGAGGCCATCGCCCAGCACCACGGTACCAGCCTGGTGTACTTCTTCTACCGCAAGGCCCTCGACCAGGAGAAGCCCGGCCAGGCGGTCGGCGAGAGCGAGTTCCGCTATCCGGGGCCGAAGCCGCGCCGCAAGGAGGTCGTCCTGGTCAGCCTGGCTGATACCTGCGAGGCGGCCTGCCGCAGCCTCGAGCAGCCGACGCCCGGCAAGATCGCCGACAAGATCGAGGAGCTCTTCAATGACCGCGTCCGCAATCACGAACTCGATGACGCCGAGCTGACCTTCAGCGAGCTGACCCGGGTGCGCGAGGCGATGGTGCGGACTCTGTCCACAATGATGCACGCGCGCGTGCCCTACCCGAAGGAGAGCGACCGTGAAGGTGCTCCTGTCCAAGCCGGTGCGGCTGCCACGGCTGCGGAACCGCCGCCTGCTGCTGCGCCTCCTGCATGAGGCAGCCCATCTCAGCGGCCTGGACGCGTCGCTGGGCCGCGACCCGCGCGCCGCCCTGCAGGTGGTCCTGGTCGGCGCCCGGACGATGGCCCGCCTGAACGCGGCGTTCCTCGGCCATCAGGGCTGCACCGACGTCCTGGCCTTCGCGCTTGGCGAGGCCGGCGACGGCGCAGCCGATGAGCCGGGCGACGGCCCGGTCGTCGTCGGCGAGGTCTACATCTGCCCGGCCGTGGCGGCCGAGGCGGCACGGCGTTTCGGCACCAGCCTGGCCGACGAGTGCGTGCTCTATGCCGTGCACGGCATGCTCCACCTGGCCGGCTACGACGACACCACCCCGGCAGCGCGGCGGGCCATGCGGCGGGCCGAGCGGCGCCTCCTGCAACGCCTGCGCGACAACGCGGATTTCGGTGCTATCTTTGCCGACGCCTCCGCGGATACGGGCGCGGTGGGGGCCGGTCCGGTGTCGCCGTCGCCGCTGACGGCGCCGGTTCGGCGTGCCCGCCAACATCACGGCAAGACCAATACCTATGGAGTATGACTGGAGTGTCTGGGGACTGATCGTCGCAGGCGTTGTGGCGATCGCGCTATCCACTGTCCGTCTGGTCCTCAATGGCCTGAGCGGCGGTCGCCTGCGCAAACTCGAGCAGAGCGAGCCCGATCTGGCCGAGCGCCTGCATCCCTCCCTGGAACAGCGCGACGAGTACCGCGTGCTGTTGCGGCTGCTCCTGGTCGTCACCGTCGTGGTGATGTTCGTCTGTCTCGCCTTCATGGCCTGCCCGGCCGAGGGCGACCCCGGCCTGGCCCTCGAGCACTGGACCGCGATCCTCCTGGGCGGTGTCGTCTTCCTGGTCCTCAGCGAAGGCCTGGGACGCTACCTCGGGGTGCAGGCCTCAGCCCGCATGCTGGTCGTCACGCTGCCGATTCTCCGCGGCTGTCGCGTGCTGCTCTTTCCCCTGACCCTGCCGGTGCTGGCCCTGCATCGGGCCGCCAACCGCTGGCGCGAGGCCCGCTGCGAGGAGGACGAAGAGGTCACCGCCGAGGACGAGATCATGTCGCTCCTCGATCAAGACGCCGAGAGCGAAGACGAGGATGCCGACCTCGACGCCGCCGAGCGTCGTATGATCCGCGGTATCTTCGACCTCGGCGACACCACCGTCGGCGAGATCCTGACGCCTCGCGTCGATGTCGAGGCCATCGACGAGAAGGCCGACATCCCGGCGGTCAAGGCCCTCATCGTCGAGTGCGGCCACAGCCGCATACCGGTCTACCGTGACAGCATCGACCACGTCGTCGGCATCGTCTACGCCAAGGACCTCCTCGACGACCAGCGCGTCGGCCAGGCCGCCACCGTCGGCGAGCTGCTGCACGCGCCGATGCTCATCCCGGAGTCGAAACGGGTCAGCGACCTCCTCAACGAGTTCCGCCAGACCAGCAACCACATCGCGGTCGTCCTCGACGAGTACGGCGGCACCGCCGGCATCGTGACCATCGAGGACATCCTCGAGGAGATCGTCGGCGAAATCCGCGACGAGTTCGACGCCGACGAGGCGCTCTCCACGGCACAGGTCCTGCCCGACGGCACCATGATCGTCGACGCCAGGACCTCGGTCGACGATATCAACGAGGCCCTCGGCGCCGACCTCCCGACCAACGACGACTACGATACCGTCGGGGGCTACATCTCGGCCCAGGCCGGGCGCATCCCCCAGGCCGGCGAGGTGGTCATCACCGAACACCTCCAGGCACAGATCATCGAGGCCGACCCGCGCCGCATCCTCAAGGCGCACGTCCAGGTGCGCAGCCGCACCGACGGCACCGGCGAGCCCGACTAACCTGGATTATTCGCGAAGCGCGGATGCTTCGCTCACAATCCACTTGCGCCACACTGCAATGCGACGCAAGTTTCGACGCGCGTCGCGGTGCGCCGCTTGCTCAAGGTCAGCCCTGAGCAAGAGGCCGCACGTGCCTCGCGTCGAAGCCCGAAGGGCGGCCTGTTCACGGGCCGCCAGGCGGCGCGTGAATAGGTCAGGCTAAGACAGCCGCCGGCGCCGCCGCCGCCGTTGGCCGCGGTCGCTGCAACACCGAGGAATCCTGAGCATGCTGAGTAGCTGGTTGATCGCCGCGGCCATCCTCCTGGGACTGCTCTGCGAACGGCTCACCATCACCTGGGTGACACGCTCGCCACGCGGCTGCGCCTGGATACGCCGCACGCCCCTGCTGCACCCCAACGGCATCTCGATGCTGCGCCTGCCCATGGGCCTGGTCAGCATCGCCCTGGCCCACCAGGGCTGGTGGGAGACCGCGACCCTCTTCTTCGCCTTCTGGATGATCTCCGACCTGACCGACGGCACCATCGCCCGCAACTGCGATCTCGCTACCGAGAGCGGCAAGTGGCTCGACCCGCTCAGCGATAAATTCATGTATTTCCCGGCTCTGGCCTACTTCGCCCTGCCGACCTCGGTGCGCCTGCCGCTGCCCGCCCTCTGGGTCACCGCCTTCCTGCTCATCGACGCCTTCGGACAGGCCTCGCGCCTGATCATTCAGAAGAAGGCGGCGAACTACTTCGGCAAGGCCAAAACCGCCTTCGTCACCATCGTCCTGACCTGCACGGCCATGGACCAGCTCGAGCCGCTGTGGTTTATGTCGGAGCGCTTCGTCTACGTGATGATGGTCTCCGCCACTCTGCTCGCCTTCATGTCGGTCTACTGCCGCATCGTTCCGGACGCCTGGTATGCCAACAGCCTGACCCTGGCGAACTTCCTGTGCGGCCTGGGTGCCCTCTGGAGCGTCCACACCGCCCACCCCCTGCGCGCCTTCGTCCTGGTCTTCGTCGGCCAGTTCTTCGATCTCTTCGACGGCCGTCTGGCGCGCATCTTCGGCTCGACCCGGCATGGCCCGGTGTTCGACGACATCGCCGACGGCACCAGCTTCGGCCTGGCCATCGGCTACCTGATCCTGGCGCAGGTCCGCCTCGGCCTGTCGCAGGGCCCGGCCGACCTCGCCGCCGGCGTGGCCTGGGGCCTGGCGCTGTTCTACGTCGCCTGCGTGTTCTACCGCCTCTACCGCTTCCTGCGGCCGACTCAGGCCGTGGCGCCCGGGCTGTTCCAGGGCATGCCCTCGCCGGCCGGCGCCATGATGGCCGGCTCGAGTGTGCTCCTGCTGGCCGAGCGCTGGCCCTGGGCCGCTGTGGCCATGGTCGTCCTGACCGGCGGCCTGATGGTCTCGACCCTGCGCTACCGCCACTTCGCGCAGCGCATGTGGCCGGTCCTGCCGCGGTCGGTGAAGCTGATCGTCTGTATCCTGCTCCTGATCTTCGTCGATGTCGCCCTGGCGCATAAGCTCTATACCCAGTTCTTCAGCCTGCTCTGCTTCGCCATGGCCCTGACCTACGGCGTCTACGGCCTGGACCCGGATACCTACCTCCCCGGCCGCCGCCGCGGCGCCGCCAGCGCCCCGCCCGCCGAGCCGGAGTGACCGCCGCCACGCGGCAGGGGTGATCGAAAGTCCGGTTCTGGCACCCTCCAGGGTGCATGGCGTGCCATCCGCGTTTCCGGGGGTCGGGCTGCGCGCGACCCCCGGCTACGATCTGGCACCCCTCCAGGGTGACCGAGTGAGCGCCGCCGCCAGCGCCGAACAGCCCCAGTAATGCCTCAGTCGAGTCGGGGCGGCTCGTATGGAAGGCCGCCGTGCGTTGCGGCTGCCGCCTCCGGGTCAGAGTACCGCGTTCACGCGGACGTGTGCGCCGTGGCTTCAGCCCGGCGCGACC
>JAAYZO010000587.1 GCA_012514865.1 Lentisphaerota bacterium
ACAGGCCACCCTTCGGGCTTCGACGCGAGGCACGTGCGGCCTCTTGCTCAGGGCTAACCTTGAGCAAGCGGCGCACCGCGACGCGCGTCGAAACTTGCGCCGCAACGAGGTGCGGCGCAAGTGGATTATGAGCGAAGCATCTGCGCTTCGCGAATGATCCAGGTTAGGCCAATGCCGCACGGCGCGGGTTCCGACACGGCACTCCGTGCCGGTCCACCGACGTCGGCTTCACGGGGCGGCCAGGTCGAGATTGCGCCGCGCTACCGTCGTCTGCCAGCCGGCATGGCCGTCGAGAAAGAGCAGGTTGGCGCCGTTGCTGTGCCGGGCGGATCGTGTGCGGATGCATGTCTTTCGCTCCTTCTATGCGATAGACGACGTCCAAGACACTCGATCGTGCATCATGCCGTGACTCTCCATAAACATCCCACAGAATAGCCAATAAGGAAAGCCCTTTGCGGTCGCAACGGTATGTGCTATCTTCGGATCCATATATGAAAACGCTCGATAGCAGATCCTCAGGTGCTGAGGCGCTCAGCGACGGCATGAGGTCTCTCCTGGACGGTCCGCTGACGCATCCCGAGGCGGACCTCTGTTCACAGGGCATGAACCGCACCTGATGCACGCCTCAATACAGGTGAGACATACGCCGATCGAGGTCAGGCCCTGCGAGTCGTTCCGCCAGGGGCGGGCCGGGCCGGGTGCTGAGGACACCAGCCGCCTGGGTGGTCCGGACTGGCCCAGGGCGGATCGGTGCGAATGCCAGGGCCGCACGAGTGACCATGGCGAACGGACCCGCCATGGCCCGTTCGCCAGTCGGGCGGCGCTCCCGTTCAGGGCGGCGGGGTTGGCGGGAGTCGGGGGCAGAGGGCCAGGGAGGTCTGCACGGGGTAGGGGCAGGTGCAGCCGGAACTGGCCTCGGGGATGGCCACGATGCCGCTGGCGGGGATGGTATTGATGAGGCAGCCGGGGCGGGTGACGCGGGTCAGCGGGAGCTGGCTGCCGCTGGTCCAGTCGGCGACGGTGGGGTTGCCGCCCTGTCGGCTGAAGGCGCAGTGTGTCGAGGCCGACAGTGAGGCGCACTGGGGGCTCTTCTGCCAGGACCACCCCGGGTGCGGCGTGCCGTCCTGGACTCGTCGGGCGAAGCCGCTGCCGTAGATGACGTCGCCGACGATGGCCGGGTGCTGGGTCTGCTCGCCGTGGCCGCCGTTGAGGATATCGGCCTTGGTGGGGGTGTTGTCGTTGCGCCAGGCCTCCTGGCCGGTGGCGGCGCGGATGCCGACGAGCTGGTACTGGATGAGGGTCTTGCCGTTGACATCGGCATGGCGGGTGCCGGTAAGGACGAGGGTGCCCTGGCTGCCGGCCATGAAGATGGTGTGGTGGAAGTCGTCGAGGTCGATCGGCTGGCGCCAGCGCTGGCGGCCGCTGGCGACCTCGATGGCGACGAGTTCGGGGCCACCCTCGAAGAGTTCCTTGAGGGGGATCTTGCCGGTGGGGTGGGTCAGGGTCGTGGCCTGGGTGCTCTCGACGAAGCAGAGGAGGCCATCGAGGACGGTGAGGGTGGCATTGAGGATGGCGCCGCGGGGTGGCGTGTAGGTCCAGGCGGTGGTGCCGTCGGTGCGCCGCAGGGCGAAGAGGGCGCGGCTGGTGATGACGGGCTGGTGGTGGTACCAGACGACACCGTAGTCGGCCTTGATGGTCGGGATGAGCTTGGCCTCGGGCGGGGTGGCGCTGCCGAGGACGAGGTCGTCGATTACCGCGATGTAGCCCCAGTGGGCCTGGTCGGGCGGCAGTCCCGGCACGCTCCAGGCGGCCTGGGTGGCGCCGGTGCGGCCCTCGATGGCGAGGCAGCGGCTGTCGACGGCGGCGTAGAGGACGCCGTCGGCGGTGGCGAGGTTACCGCAGTCCTTGTGCATGGCCATGCGGCCGCTGCCGGGCTCATGGCGTTCCCAGAGGAGGGTGCCGTTATAGGCGTCGAGCCCGGCGAGGTAGTCCTTGCCGTTGACGAAGAGCAGGCCGTTGTCGCAGAGGGGCGCGGCGGCCTTGACGTGGCGTTCGTACATGTACTGGGGGCCGGGTCGGCCGAACCAGAGCAGGTCGAAGGCGCCGTAGGGCATGGCATCGCCGGAGCAGGCGGTATTGGCGGGATCGGCATAGCCGTGGGTCCAGCGTCCCGCGCCGGGGAGGGCGCCGCGGCGGAAGGCGAAAGCGAGGCCGCTGCCGGGAGGTACGGCGAGGGCCTCGCCGGGGGGCAGGGCCGCGGCGCTGTCGGGGGGCGTGGCGTCGAGGAGGATGCCGCCGCAGGGACGCAGGACGCGGAGCCTCTCGGGGAGGGCGGTCAGGCCGGGCTCAGCGGCCACGACCAGATTAAAGAGGTAGGGCCGACAGGGGAGGGCCTCGCCCTCGAGGTCAAGCACGGTCAGTCGCGCCCCGGGCAGACCGCCGCGGCGGATGGCCTCACGCCAGCGCTGGCAGGCCGCCGCATCGCGGCCGGCCAGGACGCACTGCAGGCGGCTCTGGTCGACCAGTCCGAGGGCGAGGGCGACCGCGGCCGGGTCGAGGCCGAGGACGAGGGCGTAGCCGCGGTCGGGCACGCCGGCCTCGAGGACCGCCCGGGCGTGCGCGGCATCGGCCGCCGGCAGGGTTACCGCCGGCGCTGCCACCGCCGCCGGCGCCGGCCTGGTGGCGGGCGTTGCGATGGTTGCGGCGGTTGCGGCCGCCGTGCTGCTGTCGGCCAGGCCGAGGAGGCGGCCATCGCGGGCCGAGACGACGAGGCGGCCGTCGTGCCAGGCCAGGCCCGCGACCGCGGCGCCGCCCAGGCCGACCTGGCCAACCCGGGCGCCGTCGGCGGCGGCCAGGACGACGATGCCCTCGGCGCCGCCGATGACGAGGTGGTCGCCGACCTTGATCATGGTCTGAGCATCCGGGCAGGGCGCCTCCCAGACCTTCGCGGGGTGCGCCGCCGCGAGGCAGTCGTCGCGGTGCAGAGCCAGGACGGCGTGGTCCTGGAGGACGTAGGCGTCGAGGCCGTCGACGATGACCTGACGGCCGGCGATGGTGAGGAGGCTCTCGGTCGCCTTCTCGTCGAAGATGTGGATGACGCCGCCCTCGCCTGGGCCGGTGGCGATGGTGCGGTTGACGATCAGGGCGCTGCTGCCGCCGGGGAGGTCCTTGCCCCACGAATTCGATTGGCCGAGGCGGTTGAGGGGCTTGCCGGTCTCGCGGTCGAAGACCTGGAAGGGCGTGCGGCCGGTGGGGACGAAGAGGCGTGTCGGCGAGAGGAGCATGAAGCCCTGGGGCACGCAGGTGACCGCCTCCTGCCAGCGGCGGCTGCCGTCGAGGGCATCGACGGCGCAGAGGTAGGTCCCGACGGTGGGGAAGACGCCGGCGCCGACGTAGACTGTGCCGCGGTCGATGCAGATGCCGCAGCGGACGGGCCAGGCGGAGACGAGCCGTTCGTTGGCGGGGAGCATGGTCCCATCGGGTCCGGGGCGGTAGCGCCAGAGCGTCTCGCCGGTGGCGGCCTGGAGGCAGACGATCCAGCCGTCGTCGCTGGCGGCGTAGACGCGGTCGGCCCAGAGGGCCGGCGCCAGGCGGACCGGGCCGCCGGTGTGGTGGCGCCAGAGTTCCTGGCCGGTCGCAGCGTCGAGGCAGACCACGGCGTCGTGGGCGGCATCGCCGTAGAAGAGCCGGCCGTCGGCGACGACGGCGTGGCAGGCGTGGTCGTAGGTCAGGGTTGGGCTGAGCTGGTGCTGCACGGCCGGGTTATCGGCGCGCGGCGGCGGCCAGGCCGGCGCCGGCGGCGCCGCGGGGGTGTGCGTCCAGTCCAGGCGCAGGGGCCAGGTCAGGCGTTCGCGGCTGATGGCGCTGCGCTCGTTGTCGGCCCGGAAGGTCCGCCAGCCGCGGGAGCGGTCGGCCCATTCGGCCAGGCCGAGGAGGCGCTGGGCCAGTGCCGGGAGGTCGGCGAGGCCGGCGGTGTCGCCGGCGATGGCCCGGGCCAGGATCGCGTCGCGTTGCCGGGTGCAGTCCTCGAACTGGGCCAGGCGGGCGGCCGCGACGGCGGCCTGGGCGGGCTGTTCGGCCTGGATTTGGGTGAGGCGGGCGCGCAGGCGGTGCAGGGATGACGACGGGTAGTCGAGGAGGCGTGCCAGGAGGGGCTCGACCTCCCAGAGGCCGGCCTCGACGCGAGCGAGGTCATCGAGACGGCGGCTGCAGGCCTCGTAGCGTCGCAGGAGGCCGAGGCGGTCGGTGGCGTCGGGCAGGGCCGGCGCCAGGCCGCCGAGGTCGGTGAGCATGGCGGTGATGCCGCGCTCGAGGCCGACGAGCACGGCCTCGATCTCGAAGATCTGGAGGCGCGGGGTGCCGATGTGTTCATGGAAGCGCGCCATGGGGGTCGGGTAGGCCCTGGCGAGCGCCGGACGGGCCTCGGTCTGCCAGGGCGAGCGCCGGCGGTGGTCGTCGAAGGCGCGGCACTGGACGGCGGCGCCGGCGTCGGCGCTGTCGTCCAGGCCGACGATGGCCTGGAAGCGCACCGCTTCGGGTGGCACGGCGTAGGCCAGGAGGGCCGGCGTCGGCAGGGCCAGGGCCGACGCGAAGCGCTGTCCCGCGAGCGTGACCTCACGGCCGGCCAGGGCGCTCGCGGGCACGCTGGCGAACACCGGGGCCTGGGCGAGCAGGGGCTGCCGAGACCCGTCCTTAAGAATGAAGGCCGCCTCGGCCCAGGCGGCCAGGCCGCCGGTGGCGTTCGGTGCCGGTTCGACCGCCAGCCAGAGGTACGGCAGGCCCTCGACGCCGGTGTCGACGGCGTGCGGCGCGGCCTTGGGCCGCAGGACCGGGCTGAAGAACGGCCGGAAGGCGGCGGCGGTAGCCGCGGCCGCCTCGTCCTGGGCGGCAGCGGTGATCCAGCCCTCCAGGGCGTCGGCCCAGGTCGCGGCGCCGGCGATGGCCGCCGGGACGGCCGCCGCGGCGGCGGGTTCAGGGGGCGTCAGGCGGTTGCGGCAGGGTATGTAGGCGACGTAGAAGCCGGCATTCTGGTTCTGGAAGCCGGGCTGGTCGTAGGTCTCGATGACGAAGGCGCCGGCGCCGCCGTTGGCGGCGGGGTCGTAGGCCCAGGCGATGGCGTTGTCCTCGACGCCGTCGGGGGCCATCTGGGCGATCTGGACGAGGAGGATGCCATCCGCGGCATCCGCCGCACCGAGGACGCTCAGTTCGTAGCGCCCGGGGGCGGTCGGCCGGACGCCGAACGAGCCGGTGCCGGCGAGGATACGGCCATCGGCAGCGACCCAGCCGCCGACCAGGCCGGGGGTGCGGTAGGGGAGGTAGACGACGCTGAAGGCGCAGAGTTCCTCCTGGCGGAAGTTGTTGCCCTCGTCGGCGATGCGGATGTGCCAGGCGCTGCCGTCGGGCAGGGGCCCCACGGCGGCGACGTTATCGCCGTTGGCAGCGGCGACGACGAAGAGCATGCCATCCTCAAGGGCGTCGACACCGCCGAGGGCGAGGCGGACTTCGCCGGTGCAGGGGCCCTGCCGTACGGGCTCGATGCGGGTGCCCTCCGGGAGGTCCCCGGAGGCCAGGAGTGTCGAGCCATCCTTGGCGACGTGGGCGCCAATCCAGCCATCGGCGAAGGGGAAGACGGCCACGGCGCTGTCGACGTTGGCCTCGACGCCGTTGCCGGCATGGGCGAAGCCCGCCACCCAGACCGGGCCGGCGGGGTCCGAGCCGGCGGTCAGGCCGCCGGCGACCTCGACGCCGCCGCGGCGCTCCAGCGGCATGAGTTCGTTCAGCGAGGCCATGATGACCGCCTCGGCCTGCCGGAAGGGCCGGCCCGCGGGCTGCTCGGGAGTGGCCTGGTGGCCGAGGGTCCAGTCGCCCCGGTTGCCGCTGGCGGCGAAGAAGCCTGCGTCGGGGGTCTGGGCCGCGATGCGTGCTGACGGCTTCTCGTCGAGGCTGCCGCCGCTGGGTTCGACGTCGATGCGGGCCACCGCCACAGCGCCGTGGAGGATCGTGGTGGCCAGACCGGCCAGAATCAGCGTGGCCAACCGGATGCAGGAGCGGACCGTCGAGGGTGTGAAGGCCAGCATGGGCAGTGTCACTTTCATGGAAGACACCGGCGCCGTATCAGCCGCGCCGGCCACCGCCTAACCTGCATCGCCGCCGAGGCGATGCAAGGGCGCCGCGGCATCCCAGCTCTCACCTCATGGTGCGCGCACCATAGGCTGGGGGCTGGAGGAACTGGCCTCCCGCTGCGGCCTGCCTGCCGGCGCGTCGTCCTGCTGGTCGTTGGCCCTTGCCCCGTGCACCCCTCAGGCCCCGGTGTTTCCAACCACGTCAAAACCTAC
>JAAYZO010000588.1 GCA_012514865.1 Lentisphaerota bacterium
ATCGGGATCGCTATCGGAACCGGAATCCCACGTGGAGGCGTCGTCTGCTGGCATCGGTCACCCTGGAGGGATGCCAGATCGTAGCCGGGGGTCGCGCGAGAGCCCGACCCCCGGTACCGCGAATCCACAGACCGCGCACCCTGAAGGGGTGCCAGAACCGGCCGCCTCAGCGCATCAGGCGGCTCGGTAGCCAGGTCGCCAGCTCGGGGAAGATGAAGAGCAGGATGGCGACCACGACCATGGAACAGAGGAATGGATAGACGCCGTGGTAGATGGTCTTGAAGGGCACCTTGGTGATGCCGCGCACGACGAAGACGTTCAGGGCGATCGGCGGCACGACCACGCCGATCATCAGGGTGACGCCGATGATCATGCCGAACCAGAGCGGATCGAAGCCGAGCCTGAGGACGGCCGGGAAGAAAATCGGCGTGGCCAGGACCATGAAGGCGAGGTCGTCGACGAAGGAGCCGCCGATCAGGTAGGTGATGCAGATCAGCAGCATGATGACACTCGGGGGCACCGGCAGGGTCGTGATCCACTCGGCCGCGATCATCGGAATGCGGGTGCGCGCCAGGAAGTGACCCAGGACGGTCGAGCCGGCAATCAGGGTCAGGGTCAGACAGGCCGCCCGCAACGAGGCGTCCAGCGCCCGCCCGAAACGCTTCAGGGTCAGGTCACGCTGCGCCAGGGCCAGAAGCAGCACCGCGACGGTGCCGACGCTGCCGGCCTCGGTCGGCGTGAAGAAGCCCTTCATCAGGCCGCCGATGACGACGACGAAGACCCCGACGACATAGGCGCACTCGGGCAGCGCCGCCAGGCGCTGCTTCCAGGTCGCGCGCTCGCCCTTGGGGCCGAGCGCCGGGTTGATCCGGCACCAGACCGCGATGACCAGGACAAAGAAGGCCGCGATGAGCAGCCCGGGCAGGATCGCCGCCAGGAAGAGCTTGCCGATGGACTGCTGCGTGATGACGCCAAAGACGATCATGGTCACGCTCGGCGGCAGGAGCATGCCCAGCGCCCCGACCGTCGCCACCACGCCCGTCGACAGGCGCTGGTCGTAGTGGTAGCGGTCCATCTCCGGCACCGCCACACTGGCGAAGGTCGCCGCCGTCGCCGAGGACGAGCCGCAGATGGCCTTGAACACGGTCGCGCCGGCGACTGTCGCCATGGCCAGACCGCCGGGGACATGGCCGACAAAGCGGTAGGCGGCGTCGTAGAGGCGCCGGGCGATGCCGGCGTTGTTGGCCACCTGGCCCATCAGGATGAACAGGGGTATGACCGTGTAGCCGTAGGAGCAGAACACGTCGAAGAAGTCGTTGGCCAGGACACTCATGGCCGCCGAGGGACTGACCAGAATGCTGAAGCCGACGAAGCCGACCGCCGCCATGGCAAAGCCGAGTTCGATGCCGGTCGGAAAGAGCAGCAGGAGGGCCACCAGGCCGAGGATGCCGATCAGGGGTTCACTCATAGTCGCCTCGGACCACTTGGACGATCTGACCTCCAAAGACGAGGGTCTGCGCCAACGCCGCGCCGGCCAGGGCAAACAGAATCGGGTAGAACGGCAGCTCCAGCGTCGCCGTCACCTCGCCCGAGGCGCGCATGCCCAGGCCAAGCCCGACCAGATTCCAGGTCAGGATCGCGAAGAGCGCGACGCCCAGCAGCCGCGTGGTGACCTGGATCACCCCCCGCCAGGGCATCGGCACCCGGCCGATGAAGCTGTCGACCTCGACATGGCCGCGCCGCCACGAGGTCAGCGGCAGGGCCAGGCCGATGACCAGACCGCCGGCCAGGCCGACCAGCTCATAGGTCCCCGGTATCGGACGGTTGCAGAGATTGCGCAGAAGAACATCCGCCACCGTGGTCAGCATGAGCAGCACCAGGCTGGCACCCGCCACCCAGTGCAGGCCCACGCTCAGGCCCCATATCCACCCGTACACTCGCTGCATGGCTCCTCTCCGGAACAGCACGGCGCCGCCGCGGCGGGCCGCCGTCTCAGGGCCCGCCCGGCCGGCGCCGCCGGCTGGACTGCCGTCACTGATTGGCTTTGATGAAGTCCTGGCAGAAGGCCAGGGCCTCGGCGCCGGGCAGGCCGCGCTCGCCCATCTTCTGTACGTACTCGTCCAGAATCGGCTGCACCGCCGCCGCCCAAGCGGCATTCTCGGCGTCGCTCAGGGCGACCGTCTGGTTGCCGCGGCCCGCCGTGAAGGCCCGCCCGGATTCGTCCATCGCGTCCCAGGCCGTGCCGCTGCGCGCCTGCCACTCGGCGTTCACCTCGTTGAAGACCGCCTGGATGTCCGCCGGCAGGGAGTCCCAGCGGTCCTTGTTCATCGCCACAAAGAAGGTGGTCGTGTAGGCCGAACCATAGGAGAGCGTGGTGCTCGACACCACCTCGCCCCAGCGCCAGCCCTCGAGCGACTCCTGCGGCGCCATCGAGCCGTCGACCACGCCGCGGCTCAGGGCGTCGTAGGTCTCGCCCATCGGCATCGCCACCGGCGTGCCGCCCAGGGCCGTCACAATCTTCGCCGCCAGGCCCGTGCAGCGGATCTTCAGGCCCTTCAGCTCCGCCAACGACGACACCGGCTTCTTGGTGTGCAGAACCCCCGGGCCATGGGCGTGCAGATACATCATCTTGACGGTGTCGAATTCCTTGGGCTGGAATTTCTCATGGAAGGCGTTCACCATCGCCGTCGCCGTGGCGCCCTGACGACAGCCCAGCGGCAGGTCGAGGACCTCCGACAGCGGAAAACGCCCGCGCGTGTAGCTCAGGCACGACATGCCGAGGTCGGAAATGCCCTTCTCGACCCCGTCGTAACACTTGTCCGCCGGCGTCAGCGTGCCCCCAGGGAAGATCGTGATCTTGACCCGGCCGCCGCTGCGCTTGCCAATCTCCTCAGCCCAGGCCGTCGCCAACAGCGTGTTCTGGTGCGTCGCCGGGAAGAAGATCGAGTAGGTCAGCTCCAGCGGCCGCTCACGCCTACAGCCGCCCGACAGCAGCAACGCCGCCACCGACCCCAGGGCCAGACCCAGGACGCGCATCCGGAGCGTGCTCTTCATCGACGTCTCTCCTGCTCGCGCCGACGCCAATCGCCGACGACACACCAAAAAGCTCCGCAACATACCCTGCGACACCCCCGCAAGCAACCCGAACGATAACGTCAACGTAATGCCTCAGTCGAGTCGGGGCGGCTCGTATGGAAGGCCGCCGTGCGTTGCGGCTGCCGCCTCCGGGTCAGAGTACCGCGTTCACGCGGACGTGTGCGCCGTGGCTTCAGCCCGGCGCGACCCC
>JAAYZO010000589.1 GCA_012514865.1 Lentisphaerota bacterium
GCGGCTGGGGGCCGGCGCAGACACGGCCGAGACGGCCGTGCCACTCTCCGGAGCGGCTGGGGGCCGGCGCAGACACGGCCGAGACGGCCGTGCCACTCTCCGGAGCGGCTGGGGGCCGGCGCAGACACGGCCGAGACGGCCGTGCCACTCTCCGGGAGTGCGGCAATGTGGCCCGGGCGTCCCGCCCGGGTCTTCGGGCGCCGTGGACGGCGCCCGCCCCGGGAGCGCCACTCTCCCGAGTGGCAGAGGCCGGAGCCACTCGGGAGAGTGGCGATCCCGGGAGGAAGCGGCGGCCGCGGAAGGTGGACGGCGTGGACAGGATGGACAGGGTGGACAGGATGGACGCCGCCGCGGACCGGGGCGGGGGATCATGCGCAGGGATGCGCATGACACATCCCCCCTTGCGCCTCTTGCGCCTCTTTGCGGCCATCCCTCTCCGGTCGCGGCTGAGGACTGCCGCCGCGCTCGCCCTTCCGTGGGTTCCGCGTGTTCCGTGGGCGGTACCCCCCGTCTTCCCTTCGCGTCTCTTCGTGTTCTTCGTGGTTGAATCCCCGTCCCTGGAGCGGCTGGCGGCCGCTGGTGCTGCCGTGGTCGTGATCAGGCCTTGCGTGCGGCGTGGCGGCGGTCGCGGTCGGCGAGGCTGAACTCGCAGCCGCAGTAGTCCTGTCGGTAGAGGCCATACTCGCGGCTGAGTTCGAGGCTTCGGCGGAAGCCGTCGGCGGTCTTGAAGTCGATATCGAGGAACTCGGGCGAGAGGCTCTGTCCGATGGCGAGGATATCGGCGGAGCGCTTGTGGGGGCTGATGGTCAGCGTCGTGGTGAGTCCCGAGAAGCCATTCTCGGCGGCGTACTGCGCCGCGCGCCGGAGGCTGTAGGCGAAGCACCGCCGGCAGCGTTCCCCGCGTTCCGGCTCGTCCTCGAGGCCGGCGATCCAGGCGCGCCAGGCATCGTGGTCGCAGGTGTCCTCGACGAGGGCGCAGTCGCAGTGCGCGGCCAGTCGGCGGACCGCGTCGAGGCGTCTGGCGTACTCGGCGGGGGGGTAGAGGTTCGCATTGGAGAAGAAGAGCGTCACCTCGCCCAGGGCCTTGAGGCGCTC
Organism: Lentisphaerota bacterium; assembly: GCA_012514865.1. Classification (GTDB taxonomy): domain Bacteria; phylum Verrucomicrobiota; class Lentisphaeria; order Oligosphaerales; family JAFGRS01; genus JAGVUW01. Next base: position 1,096 of record JAAYZO010000589.1, read on the forward strand.
GAGCGAGGCGGTGGCGCAAGGTCCGCAGCAGACATGGAGCAGGAGGCGTCGTGATGCTCGGTGCATGGTCCCCATGATGACGCGCGATGGCGCGGCTGTCAAACGGCTCTTCCGTGAAGGCCGGTGGCCGGTCGTCACGGAAGAGCCGATGGACAGGCGATCGACGGCACTGCCGCCGATCGCCCGTACAGGGCTGTTTGAAAGTCCGGTTCTGGCACCCCTTCAGGGTGCGCGGTGTGTGGGTTCGCGGTTCCGGGGGTCGTGCTGCGCGCGACCCCCGGCTACGATCTGGCACCCCTTCAGGGTGACCAGGTGAACGCTGACGCGATCTTCGATCAGCCCTGCGGCCCACGTGCCGAGCGGCGTTTCGCTTTACGACCTCACCCGGGCAGGAGGTGCGCATCGCCGCTGTGGATGAGGACCTCCCCGCCGTCGGCCGTGCGCAGACGCAGGCGACCATCCGCGGCCAGGCCCGCGGCGAGGCCCTCCACAACGCGCGCGCCGGCCTCGATGCGCAGACGGCGCCCGCGCAGCATCGACAGGCGGTCCATCTCCTCGAGGAACGGCCCCAGGTCGTCGGCACGGAACCAGTCGTCCAAGGCCGGCTCGAAGGCGTTGAGGAAGGCCGCGAGGAGGCGCGGCCGGGACTGCGCCCGGCCGGTCTCCAGCCGCAGCGAGGTGGCACGCTCGGACAGCTCCGGCGGGAGATCGGCGCGGTCAAGATTGACGTTGAGGCCGACGCCGACCACGACATGGCGCAGGCGACGGCCGTCGGCGTCCATCTCGCAGAGGATACCGGCCAGCTTGCGCGAACCGGCCCAGAGGTCATTCGGCCACTTCAGCGCCACAGCGACCCCGGGACATGCCTGGCGCAGGGCCCGACACAGCGCCAGGCCGGTCACCAGGGCGATCTGCGGCACGCGCGGCACCGCCACCGCCGGGCGCAGCACCACGGAGACGTAGAGATTCAGCCC
>JAAYZO010000590.1 GCA_012514865.1 Lentisphaerota bacterium
GCCTGTTGGTTCGGTGCTGATAGCCATGATGCCAGAACTATGGCACCGAAATCAACCATGTCCAGAAAACGCGCGTAAATATCTTTTCCAAAACCTATACGCATTTATAAAGAGACAGCCCTGGCCCAGCGCCGGGGCGCTCCAGCGTGCGGTTCTGGCACCCTTGCAGGGTGCGTAGTGCGTAAACCTGAGCAATCCGGGGGTCGTGCTTCCGCGCGACCCCCGGCTACGTTCTGTCACCCCTCCGGGGTGAAGGGTCGTGCTTCCGCGCGACCCCCGGCTACGATCTGGCACCCCTCCGGGGTGACCAGGCGGCCGCTGACGCGATCTTCAAGCAGCCCTGCGCCCAGCGCCGGGGCGCTCCAGCGTGCGGTTCTGGCACCCTTGCAGGGTGGTCGGAGGAGGGATGATCGTGCAGCCCCCCGGTGTTCAGCGCAGGTCGTCGGGGAGGACGAGGCCATCCTGACCGGGCGGGGGCTGTCGGGCGAGTGACAGTACCTGCTTCCAGAGGTCGCGGCTGCCCTTGGCGTCGCGGTGGATCTTGTGGATGTAATGGACGGCGCGCCGGCCGGCGTCGACATCCTCTCCGGTGCGGGAGACGCGGGTGTACCAGTGCCGTATGAGGGCGGCGTACTCGCGTTCGGCGAGGGCCCGTCGCGAGTCGAAGCGCGCCTCGTAGATGAGGCGGGTGACGCGGCTGATGACGGCGGCCTCGTCGACCCACTCGGTCTGGTCGGGCCGCGGTGTGTACGGCTTGGGCGTGCCGCGCAGGGCCTGGCAGCCGGAGGTGATGACCAGGCCGGCGGTGATGGCGGTCAACAGCAGGGTTTTCATGGCGGAGCCGTGCTCCCTCGGTGCCGCGGCCGATGGCATCTCGGGCCGTGGCGAGTGGCGGCGAGAGCCGGCCGCCGGCCCGGCTCGGCGGCGCGTCCGTGGCCCCCATGGCATCGTCGGCGCCGCCGTCGATCGTGGTGCCGGTTCCGACCGGCGGTCTGGCAGAGCCCGCCATACCGCCGGTCGGTTCGGGTCGCGAGGACCGTCGTCGGCGCGTCAGGAGGGTATCAGGATGCCCTTCAGCGCCTTAAGGTTCTCGATGTCGTCGAAGATGCGTTCCCAGTCCTCGAGGCCGCCGCGGTGGGTGATCACGGCCTCGGCCTTGACGGCGCCGCTGGCGATGAGGCTGATGGTGCGGTCCCAGCTCTCGTACTCAGTGGACATGCAGAACTGGACGTCGACGGCCTTGAACTGGAACTTGTCCCAGGGCATCTCGACCATGCGGTTGCCGGTCAGGCCCATGGCGCAGATACGGCCGCGCTTGCGGACCATGTCGGCGCAGGTCGGGATGGCCCGGGGGGCGCCGCTGCACTCGACGATGACGTCGGCGCCGATGCCGTGGGTGAGGTCCATGACGGCCTTGACCGCGTCGGTCTCGCCGATATTGATGAGGTTGTTGAAGCCGAGTTCGCGGGCCTTGGCGAAGCGCAGGGCGACATCGCCGGGGGTGCCGACGATGGCCACGTCGCGGGCGCCGACGGCGCGGGCGACCATGGCGGCGAGGAGGCCGATCGGGCCGGGGCCGACGACGACCACCGCATCACCCGGCACCAGGCGGGTGCGCAGGATCAGGTCGGTGACGACATTGGCGGTCGGCTCGACGACGACGGCCTGGTCCCAGGTCATCGTGTCGGGGATGCGGTGCAGGAGGGTCTCCGGGTAGCAGATATAGCGCGCCATGCCGCCGTGGATGCCCCAGCCCGGCGAGCGCTTCTGCGGGCAGATCTGGATGTTGCCGGTGCGGCAGAGGTAGCACTGGCCGCAGGCCCGCGTGTGGGGCTCGGCGACGATGCGGTCCCCAGGCTTGTAGATCCGGCAGTCGGTGCCGCAGGCGACGACGGTGCCGGTGAACTCGTGCCCCAGGATGACCGGGGGCCAGTACGGGAAGCTGTCGTGGCGGACGTGGATGTCGCTGCCGCAGATGCCGCAGGCGGCGACCTCGATGGTGACCTCACCCGGACCCGGGGTGGGCTCGGGCATGTCCATCACCTCGATGAAGCCCACGCCCTTCTGCGTCTTGACCAGTGCTTTCATGGGAGTCTCCTCGGGCCTCCCGCGGCCGGTGCTTGCCGACCGCGGGATGGCACGGCTAGGCGTTCAACCGCGGAAGTCCAGGGCGAAGCGCGTCAGGACCGCGCCGGCCTCGGCGATGTCGGACATGGCGATATGCTCGTCCTTCGAGTGGGCCACGGCGAGGGTGCCGGGGCCGTAGACGACGGTCGGGATACCGAGCTGGTTGGTGTAGAACCAGGCATCGCAACTGGCGGTCATGGCGTCGACGCTGAGGGGCACCGCCATGGCGCTGCCGGCGGCGAGGAGGCCGCGCGGCAGGTCGTGCGACGGGTCGACGACACTGGAGTCATGGCGGTACATGAAGGTCAGCTCGAAGTCACTCTCGGCGAAGGTGCCGCTGGCCAGGAGGGCCTGGCGCATCTCGGCGCAGACCTGCTCCTTGGTCTTGTTGGGGAGGAGTCCGAGGACGCCCTCGAGGGTAGCGCGGCTGGGCGCCGCGGCCGGCCAGTTCCCGGCCTGGAGTCGGCCGAAGGTGATCGGCATCGGGTTCGGGTACGGGTCGAAGAGGGGCAGTCCGCGCGAGGCGGCGAGGAGTTTCGCGTGGTAGTCCTCGAGGATGGCGATGGCGTCGCGGGCCATGAGCAGGGCGCTGCGGGTGCGTCCTGCCTGGCCGCTGTGGCCGGCGCGGCCGTGGAAGACGATGCGGAACCAGACGGCGCCGCGGATGCTGGTGAAGACCTTGCGGGTGGAGGGCTCGAGGACGACGCAGCCGTCGGCCTTGACGCCGGCGCGGGTCATGGCCAGGGAGCCGTTGCCGCCGTTCTCCTCTTCGCAGACGAGGTGGCCGAGGACGCCGCCCTTGGCGTCGGCGCCGAGTCTCTGCAGGACGCGGAAGAGCAGGTAGAGCGAGGCGAGGGGGCCCTTGTCGTCGCAGGCGCCGCGTGCGAAGACGCGGTCGCCGTCGAGGCGGGGTTCCCAGGGCGTGTCCTGGCCTTCCGAGGGCGGCACGACGTCGGTGTGGACGTTGAACAGCAGGGTCCGTCCGGCGCCATCGGCGGGCCGGCCGACGCTGAGGTTGAAGCGTCCGTCGTACTCGATATCCGGGACGGGCGTCGAGTAGTCGGGGTCCTGACGCAGGCGGTTGCTCATGGGCACGCGCGTCACGGGGATGCCGGCCTGCTGGAAGCGCTGTTCGAGCCAGATCATGGCGTCGTGTTCGCGGCCGCAGGTGGAGGGGAAGCGCAGCAGGTCGCAGAGGAACTCCTGCGTCTCAGGCAGGAGTTCGGCGACGGCGGCGCGGATGCGGGCGTTGTCGATGGTCATGGTGGTTCAGCCTTCCAGGCCCATGACGACCCGTTCCATGATGGCCAGGCTCTCGTCGGCCTCGTCCTTGGTGATGACCAGCGGCGGGGCGACGCGGATGACGTTGCCGTACATGCCGACCGAGCCGACGAGGAGGCCCTGGTTGGCGCTGTCGACGATGACGCGACGGGCCAGGTCCTTGGCCGGTTCCCGGGTCTCTTTGTCCTTGACGAACTCCAGGCCGATGACGAGGCCCATGCCGCGGACGTCGCCGAGGTAGCGGCTGCGGGCGCCGAGGGCCTGGAGGCGTTCGAGCATATAGGCGCCCATGGCCGCGGAGTTCTCGACCAGCTTCTCCTTCTCGAAGATGTCGAGGACCGCCATGACGCCGGCGCTGGCCATCGGGTTGCCGCCGAGGGTGCTGGACATCTCGCCCTTCTGGAGGCACGAGAAGACCTGGCTGGTGGCGGCCACGGCGCTGACCGGCACGCCGCAGCCGATGGCCTTGCCGATGGTGACGATGTCGGGCTTGAGGCCCTCATGCTCCATGGCCCACATGCGGCCGGTACGGCCGTAGGAGGCCTGGACCTCGTCGAGGGTGACGAGCATGCCGCGGGCGCGGGCCCACTCCTCGAGGCGCTTGAGCCAGCCGGCGGGGGGGAAGACGAAGCCGTTGGCGCCCTGGTAGGGCTCCACGATCAGGCCGGCCAGCGGGCCGGTGGCGTTGGCCTCGATGATCAGGTCGAGGTGGTCGAAGTAGCGCTTGTACTTCGGGCCGCCGGTGCACCAGCCCTCGGGGTCGCGATAGGGGTTCGGGAAGGGCGCCCGGATAATGCCCGGGAGGCTCGGGCCGTAGCCGCGCTTGGGGCCGGCCATGCCGCCCATGGAGGCAGCGCCGTAGGTTCGCCCGTGGAAGCCGCCGATGAAGCTGAGGAGCTCATAGCGGGCCGTGGCGCGGCGCATGAGGCGCGCGGCCGCCTCGGTGGCCTCGCTGCCGGTGGTCAGGAAGAAGCACTTGTCCAGGTGCGGCGGCAGGGCTTCGACCAGGCGCTTGGCGGCCTGGATGCGCTGCACGTTGGCGCACTCGTAGTTGTTCAGGATCTGGGTGGCGGCCTGCTGCACGGCCTGCACCAGGTGCGGGTGGCAGTGGCCGACGCTGGCGACCAGCACGCCGCTGGTCCAGTCCAGGAAGACATTGCCGTCGACATCGGTGACCTGGCAGCCGCGGGCGGTCTCCCAGACCACGGGGGCCTGGAAGCCGGTGACGTCCGCCTCATAGGAGTGCCAGGTATCGAGCAGTTCGCGGCTGCGGGGGCCGGGCAGGGGGCCCTTGACGTGAGTGATGGCCATGGCTAGCGCTGTCCTTTCGTGATCGGCCGGACGCGTCCCCTTCGAGGCGCCGGCGGTGGGGTTCTCTCAGGCCTTGAGCACTTCCGGGTTGACGATGCAGCGTGCCGGCCGGCCGTCGGCCTGGGCGAGGATGTCGTCAACGATGCTCTGGCGGATTTCCTGGCCGGCCTCTTCGCTGGCCCAGCCGATGTGCGGGGTCAGGATGCAGTTCTCGAGGCCGAAGAGGGCCAGTTCCGGCGGCGGCGGCTCGACGTTGAACACGTCGATGGCGGCGCCGGCGATGCGGTTCTGGCGCAGGGCCTCGGCGAGGGCATCGGCGTCGACCATGGGGCCGCGGGAGGTGTTGATCAGGTAGGCGGTCGGCTTCATCCAGCTCAGGGCTTCGGCGTTGACGAGGTTGCGGGTGGAGTCGTTCAGCGGGGTGTGGATGGTGACGAAGTCGGCCTGCCGGAAGAGGGTCTCCTTGTCGACCCACTGGATGGAGTCGTACTCGGCGCGGGTGGCGTCATCGAGGTAGGGGTCGCAGCCGAGGAAGTTGAAGCCGAAGGTGCGCAGCTTGCGCCAGACGCGGCTGCCGATGCGGCCGACGCCGACGATGCCGACGGTCTTGCCGTCGAGCCGGTAGATCGGGAAGAGCCCGGTGAAGTCCCACTTGGCCTGGGCGCTGGATTCCTCCAGGGTGCGGCGGCTGCGCACGACCTTGCGGGCGCAGGCGAAGAGCAGGGCGATGGCGTGCTCGGCGACGTCTTCCTTGCAGTAGTCGGGCTGGTAGGCGAAGACGACGCCGTGGCGGGTGCAGGCCTTGACGTCGACGTTGTCATAGCCGATGCCGTGACGGATGAGCAGCTTGAGGCGCGGCAGGCGGCTCAGGAGCGAGTCGGTGAACTTCACCATGTTCACGACGATGACCTCGGCGTCCTGGCAGGCCGCCACGACCTCGTCTTCCGAACGGAACTTGAGCTGGTGCGCCGCGAAGTCGATGCCGCGCTCGCGCAGCAGTCCGGCTTCCCAGTTCAGATCCGCTTCGATGTAATCCGTGACCACGACCTTCATAGTCTTCACCTCAATACGCTTGGGCTGTGACGGTGCCTTACGATACTGCGCTTCGGCCGGCCTGCCCGCGGGCGCCGGCCGGCCCGGTCGTTTTCGCTGCCGCCCGGGCCGGCGGCGGCGGCCGCGGCCCCGGCGCCGGTGCGACCCCGCGCGGGCGGGGCCGCAACCGCGGTTTCAGAGCCAGGGGATGTCGGTCTCGCAGCCGCGCCGTTCGGCCGAGAGATAGGCGGCGTAGGTCGCCGCGGTGGTGTCGAGGGCCAGCTCCAGGCCGGACTGCGGCTCGATGCCGGCAGCGGCGCTGCTGAGGAAGTCCTGCAGCTCGGCCTGGTAGCCCATGGTGAAGTTCTCGTCCGGTGCCGCCGGGGACCAGCCCTCCTGGGTGCTGCACTTCTCCACCAGGTAGATATCGCGATACTGCTCGGCGCGCGGGTTGTAGGTGTCGACCAGATGCACCGGGCTGAGGTGGCAGCGGGTGCGGTGGTTGTTGGCGAAGACCTCGATGAAGTCGTAGATGCCGCCGAGGACGACCTCGCCGGTCATGATATCCGCCACCGTGCCATCCTCGAAGACGATATGCATGACGCCGTAGTCCTCGACGTCATGGTAGTCGGTGCGCAGGAGTTTACGGTCGTCGTAGCCGGGCAGGCGGGTGAGCTGGTGGGTGCGGGCGCTGACGGTGCGCGGCCGGATGGGCCGGCCGGAGCGCGCCAGGCCCTCGACGCGCTTCAGGTAGAGCACGCCGCCGAGGGGATGGACGCCCTTGCCGATGAGCGAGCCGCCGCCGGCGTAGCGCCAGGTGCCGTAGACCGGGCTGGCCGAGCCGTTGTGGCTCTCCTCGCCGGTCAGACGCAGGACCTGCGCCCGCGTCTTCTCGATGATCTCGCGCTCCTTCTGGACGCTCGGGGCGTAGACGAAGTTCTCGCCGTAGCCGAAGAAGACGCCGTGCTCACGCACCGCGTCGCGCAGGCGCTCCAGGCGCGCCACGGTCTCGCGCAGCATCGGCTCCTTGGCGGCCTGGTCGCCACGCCAGTCCGCACCCGCCCCCGGCGGGCCGAAAGAGCCCGTCAGGGGCTTCTCGCAGAGGATGCCCTTGCCGGCGGCGGCCGCCGCCAGGATGCCCTCCTCGTGGACGTAGGGCGGCGAGCACACATCGAGGATATCGATGTGATCCAGCATCGCCGCCACGTCCGCAAAGACCGGTATGCCGTGAGCCGCACCGAAGGCGGTGCGGCTCTCCGGCCGCTGCGAGGTGACGCCGGTGAGACGGACGTCGACGCCGTAGACCCGCCGCAGGCACTCCACATGGTAGCGCCCGGCGAAGCCGGTGCCGACCAGACCGACTCTGAGCGTCTTCATGGTCTGCTCTCAGTACTTGCCGTTCTGGGTCTCGAAGTGGGTCGGCTTGCCGAGGTTGGCGCCGCCGGCCATGATCCACTGCGCGGTGTAGTCGACGATCCGCGCCAGGGGCACCGTCGGGTTGCCGTAGAGGCCGTTGGCCTTGGCGGCGTTGTTCAGGTAGCCGTAGCCGTTCTCCTGGCCGCTGAACTCGGCCTTCTTGCCCATCAGACGGGCGAACTGCTCGGCCACCAGACGCACCGAGAAGGTCTCCGGGCCGGTCACGTTCAGGATGCTCGCCGGGTGGCTGGCCAGGCCCAGGGCCTGGACGATCTGGTTGCAGGCGTCGCCCTGCCAGATGACGTTGGCATAGCCCGTGGTCACATCAACCGGCTCGCCGGCCCAGACCTTGCTGCCGATGTCGTAGAGCACGCCGTAGCGGCACTCGACCGCGTAGTTCAGGCGGATGTGCACCATGTCCAGCTTGCCCTGGTCAGCGTAGTAGTCCCACATGCGCTCGCGGCCCAGGCAGCTCTGCGCGTACTCGCCCACCGGCTCCGGCGTGGTCTCTTCGGTGGCGCCGCCCGAGTTCAGGTGCATCACCGGATAGACACAGCCGGTGCTGAAGCCGGCAATGCGGCAGCCCTGGAAGGCGCGCGCGGCGTGATAGGCCACCGTGCAGTTCACCGCCCAGGTCAGCGACTCGGCGCCCGTGCTGCCGAACTTGCGACCGATCAGGTAGATGATGTTCTTCGTCTTCGGCAGCTTGCCCACCGCGTCGAGGTCCATCATGTCACAGCGGTGCGTCTCGATCCCCTCGGCCGCCAGGGCGTCCAGCGGCGCCACGTCCACCGCCACCACCTTCTTCTGCACCTTCGCCGCCGTGATCGCGCGCTGCACCAGACGCGTCAGGGTCGGACCGACCTTGCCGCCCGCCCCGACCACCATGATGTCGCCGTCAAGCTGCTTCATGAACGACACCAGGCCCGCGCTGGGTCGGCTGAGCAGTTCGTCGAGTTCGGCCACGCTTGTCAGTTTCGCCGGAAGTGCCTGGTCCATCGTTGCCTCCATGGGGTTGTGCCGGTTCGGGCGGCGCACCCTGCGTGTCGCCCTTGCCTATACTCTAGGCCTTGCCCCGGCAAAAACCAACCGGTCGGTTGCATTTTTCCCTGGCGCGCCCTATACTCCTGCCATGCGATCCACTGCAGTCAAGCCGGCGGCGCCGCTGCCGAAGCAGGCCCGGGCGCGGGCGACGCGCGAGCGTATCTTCCAGGTGGCGGGCGACCTCTTTGCCGAGCGCGGCTTTGCCGGGACGAGCGTCGGTGACATCGCCACGGCGGCGGGGGTGAACCGGCAGCGCCTCTATGCGTACTTCGGCTCGAAGCGCGACCTCTACCGCGAGGTCCTGATCGCGGTCTACGCCGAGGTGGCGCATGACGAGGATCTGCTGAGTCTGACCCCGGCGGATCTGGGGGCGCTGACCGGGCGGATTGTGGACCGATTCTTCGCGTTCCACGAGGCCAACCCGCGCTTCTGGCGGCTGCTGTGCTGGGAGAACCTCAACGGCGGCGAGAGCCTGCTCGGCGAGGACTGGGAGCGCCTGCGGGCGGCCTACATCGCGCACCTCGGCGGGCTCTATGCCGAGGGCCAGCGCCGGGGCGTCTTCCGCCCCGAGGTAGACTTCACGACCTACCTCCTGGTGCTGTTTTCGACGACCTACTTCTACTTCTCGAACCAGATGACGATCTCGCGTCTGCTCGGCGTGGCGCTGGACA
>JAAYZO010000591.1 GCA_012514865.1 Lentisphaerota bacterium
AGCGGTGCCGCAGAGACCCCGCCGTCAGACTCGTCAGGAACGGCTTGCCGGGACTCTCGGCACATCGACGGAGCAAGAGCTCGGGTAGATTCATGGGCTGTGCATCCTGCCGTCACCTCGATGCTCGTCTGCAGCCGCGAACCGGTGGCGACCCGGTGCGACGTCTCGAAAAACAAGGCCCGTCCGTGGCAGGGGCTGCCGCGGTCGAGCAGGGTCACCGCATGGCCGCGGGTACTGTACCATCATCTGGCCACGCCGACACCCCATAGCCTGATCAATTCACGACGGGGCCTGACGGCCCACGTCGATCCATGGATCAGGCTTGGACGGCGGGTGCCCGAAGGCCGGCCAGTCCACGAGACGCCATGCGGCGGGAGACGCGGTCGGTCCGGCGGCCCCTGGAAGACGACGGGCGTGAGGCACCGAACACAGCAGGCCCAGGCAGGGTGCCATGGCGCGACGTTCCCTGCGAGCTGGCCGGCGGGACATCAGTGCATGACGGCGTAGGAGAGGATGTTCACGCCGAGGGCGAGGGCATCCTGCGAGCTGAGGCCGCAGCAGTATGGGCACTGCGCCAGTTCCCAGCCGCAGGAGAGGCCCTGCGGCGAGTAGATCACCGCCAGGCTGGCGCCGATCTGCGCGCCGTACAGCTCGGTCTTCGTCCGGCCCTCGACGGCGAGCTTCTGCGCCAACGCCGGGAGGGGCTGGACGCTCGAGCACTGGTTCGGAAAGAGGAACAGCGGGTGGTTCTCCGGAAGCCTCTCGAGCTTCTGACCGTTGAGCACCGCCGCAATCTCGTTGCGGAACGAACGGTCGAAGGCCTCGCGACCGCAGCAGGCCTCCGCCACCAGGATGCCGCCGCGCATGAGGTACTGCCGGAGCGTGCTGCGCTCCGCTGCCGTGAGTTCGAAGTCCTGGTGGCCGGTGAGATACACGAAGGGGACCTCGAACAGCCGCGGCGAGTCCAGGGCAATCTCCTCACGCTCGAAACGCACCGGCGTCTTCGTCTGCTCGTGGAAGGCGTTCAGGAGCATCGACAGGCCGGCCTCGCGGGTCTTCCAGAGGCCATGGTAGGTCGCCTGGGCGATGACGAACTTGCCGGCCTTGCCCTTCTCGGCATCGACAAAATCGAGGGCCTTGCTCAAGGGCACTGCCGCACTGCGCTCGGCCGTGATGTAGGCCATCAGATTGGCGCCCAGCTTCTTGGCCGTCTCGATGGAGTACCCAAGGCAGTGGTGCTCGTCAGAGTCCGGAAGCTCGTCCCAGCCGCAGCTCACGTCCCAGCGAAAGAACAGGACGGCCGTGCGGCAGCCGACGTCGATACCGATCACGCCCGGATCGCCGGGTTGCGCCCCGGCCTGGACTGCGTAGGGCCGGTAGGCGATGTCCTTGACCTCAAAGAACGAGTGGAACAGCGGGTGGTCCGCCGTCAGACGGTACGGCGGGCGCTCGGGGATGAGTTCCTGCATCTCACGCAGGGCCGACTCGACGAAGGCACGCCGGCCGCAGCAGGCCTCGAAGATCACCGTGCCGCCGCGCAGGATGTACTCGCGCAGGCGCTCCCGCACCGCCGGCGTGAACGAGAAGGCGTC
>JAAYZO010000592.1 GCA_012514865.1 Lentisphaerota bacterium
CCCAGCGTTGGGCGTTTGCTCTAGCGCAGGCCGGGGGGCAGAACCCTGCCAGGGAAGCAGGTTCCTCGCGGATAGCAGTACGGAGGGGGGAAGGATAGCCACGAAAGGCACGAACGACACGAACGGGCGGAAGGGAATGGCAGGTCAGGATGCCAGAGGGACAGGCGTCGGGCGCGCGGCCGGGGGCGGGTAGTAGGCGCCACGAGCCGAGTGGCGCCTCCCGGGCGCCGGCGGCGCCCGGGGGACGACCCGTCAGGGGCGTTCCAGGGCGTACCATGGCGAGCGCGTCGTCGCCGGGACGTCCAGGCGCCAGCCGGTACCGGAAGGGGCTACGGGCAGGGCCCCCGTGCGCTCGCCGGCGGTGTCGAGGGCGTGAGCCCGCGGGGCGGCGCCCGGGCCGTCGAGGGTGAAGGGCACCGCCTCCATCATCACGGGCGTCTCGCCCCAGTGGCGGCCGACGCTGCGGCGGGCGTCGTCCCAGATCATGCCGGAGTTCTCGGCACGGGTGACGACCGCCAGGATGACCCGCGCGGAGGTCGCCAGCGGCAGGCCGTCGACGGCGACCACCATGGCGCAGGCCCATCGTCCTGCCGGCAGGCCGATGGTGAGGGTGACATCGCCGAGGGCGACGGCACTGCCGCCGAGGCGCCCGACGGCGACCCGCGCGGCTGGCGCCGTAACGGTGAAACGGGCGTCCTCGCCGACCTGCCAGCGCACCGCCTCCCCGTCGATCAGTGTGCCCTCGGCTGGGGCCGTGCCGAGGGCGGTGAGCCCTGTGGCATCGCCCTGTGCGGCCGTGCCGACGCGGACCTGGAAGCGGTGGCTGAGGCGGGCCCAGAGCGGGAAGCGTTCGCGGTCCAGGAAGGCCTCCGTGCCGGGGAAGGACCGATACAGGTGCTCCTCCAGAGCGTCCGTCGGGATGTCGAGCGTGAGTGTCTCCGGTGCCGGCGCGACGAGGCCCCGACGGAAGAGCAGGGCGGTCAGGGGCGCGAAGACGACCTGGGCCGGGTGGTGGCAGAGTTCGAAGTAGGCGCCGATCCTGGCCGGGCCGTAGCTGGTCGAGGCGTTGGCATAGGTGAACTGGTAGACGGCGTCCCAGTCCTGGAGGGCCGCGATGCTGCCGATCAGGGGGAACATCTCGGCAGCGTGGTCGTTCGGCGCCGGGTGGTTGTACTCGCTGACGGCGAAGGGCCGGTCGGCATGACGGTAGAGTGCCAGGCGGGCGGGGTTGCCGCCGTTCTCGGCCTCGACCATGCTGGTATTGCCGATGCTCCAGTCACTGCCATCCCAGGGCTTGCCGGGGAAGTGCGGGTGCTGCCAGTAGGCGTGCATATCGACGTAATCGCCGATCTCGGCCTCGCGCCAGAGGCCGTAGGCGCCGCCGTAGCTCGCCTGGCTGTTGACCACCAGGCTCTGCACGCCGAGGCGGTCCTTGAGGAAGGCCTTCAGGCGCTGCATGGTGGCGCGCTCGGTGTCGATGAGGAAGCGCCTGAAGTCGGCCTGGCAGCGCGCGGGGGCGGTGCTGTCCGGGAGCGCCATGGCGGCGAGGTCGGCATGGCCGGCCGCCGGGCGGTAGGGCTCGCGGCCGGGCCGCAGCGAGGGCGCTGCCAGCCAGACCTCGCCGACCTGGTCGCCGAGGTTGACGCTGAAGCGCTGACGCAGGCCCGCCGGGACCCCGCGGACCTGGCACACGACCGTGTGGTCGCTCCACTCGGGCGTCAGGGCCAGGGCGTGGCTGCCGCCGAGGATGGTCCAGGGCGGCTCGGCCAGGCGCAGGCTGACGCTGACCTGGCGGGCCGGCACGGCGCGGGCGCGCAGGCGGATGGTGTAAGCGGCGCCGTCGGTGAACTCCAGGCCGATCTGGTGGACCTGGTAGGCCCACGCAACACGGCCTGGCGCGGTGATGCTGATGTGGAGGCTGCCGCCCTCCGCCGAGTCGCGCGCCATCATGCAGATGCCGGGCGATTGCCCCTCGAGGGTCCAGGCGGCGAGGTTGCCCTCGAAGAGCCGATCGGCGAGCATCTCCGCGCCGAGTGGGCCGGCGTCGGCATTCCAGTCGGCCAGGGCCGCCGCGGCGTCGGGGTAGCGCCGCGACAGCCAGGCGGACCACTGCGCGCGCAGGGACTCATACAGCGCCGGGGCGGCCGCGAGCGCGGCCAGCTCGGCCGAGCCCATGGCCAGGAGGGTGTTCTCGTTGTTCAGCTCGATGAAGGCAATGGCGGGATCCTGGGTCAGGGGCAGCCCCGTGTAGGGGCTGGTACGGTCGAGGAGGTCGCGGGCGTACTGCTCCTGGAGCTCGATGAACGCCGGGTGGGCCATATCGATGATCTTGCCATAGCGGAAGGCGCGGGCGTCCTTGAGATCCTCCAGCCCCGGGTAGGTGCGCGAGACGTGGAGGTTGAGGTTGGTGTAGATGCCGTGCTGCTTCAACTGGTAGATGAACCAGTCGAGGCGGTCGAGCTTGGCCGGGTCGAGGGCCTGCTGTCCGGGCAGCCAGATATCGCGGGCGTCGAGGTGGTGGAAGCGGACGACGTTGATGCCGAGCTGGGCCAGGCGGGCCGCGATGGCCGGCGCCTGGGCCTTCTCCGGGAAGGCCGCGGAGAAGGTGGCGTTGGTGCCGAGAAAGCGCTGCCGCTGGCCCTGCTCATCGACGAAGTGGCCGCCGCGGACCTGTATGCGCCGCGTCGCCGGGCCGCCGTTGAGGAAGGCGACATCGGCCGGCGAGTCGACCGCCACGCGTGACGGATCCAGGGTGAAGGCAAACCACCCCGGCGTCTCCGGCCCGACCGGCGGCGCCGCCGCGGCTGCCCATGCGGCGGCGATGAGGGCCGCCGCGCCGAGGGTCACTGCACATCTGCGCATCGCGTCGTCTCCAGGCACCGCCTCGCTATCCAGTCTCCGCGCCGCCGCGGCCGGCCTCGGCGCCGGCTGCCGCTCAGAAGGCGACGCGCCAGAGCAGCCCGGCGCTGAGGCCGGGCTCCATGAGGTCCATGGCTCGCGACGTCGCCAGGTAGTTACGGATGTCGCTGTCGAGGAGATTCTCGACCGAGAGCATGAGGTCGTGGCGGACGCGGCCGGCGGCGAAGCCATAGCCGAGGCGGAGGTTGATGGTGGCCCAGGCGTCGCTGGTCGGGGTGCCCGGCGGGGTGTGGTCCTGTCGGGCGGCCCAGGCGGTCTCGACGGCGCCCCAGGCGCCGCAGTCGAGGTCGTGGCGGATGCCGAGGAGGCCATTGAGGGGTGGCGCGAAGCGCAGGTACTGATCGGCGGTGAGGTCCTGACCGTCGACGGCGGCGACATTGCCATAGGCGCGCCAGCCCGGGGCGAAGTGCCACTCGGCGTCGGCCTCGGCACCCCGCAGGCGCGCCTCGGCGACGTTGCGCATCTCCTCGCGCGTCGGGGAGACCGGCTCGGCCTGGATGAGGTCGTCGACGCGGTTGACGAACAGCGCCGCGGTGGCACGCAGGGCCGTGCCGGTGTAGTGCACGCCCGCCTCGCCGTAGAGCGACTGCTCGGCGTCGAGGTCGGGGTTGCCGAAGAGCTCGCGGCCGCCGCCGAGGCTGACGTACTTGAAGCGGTCGAAGAGGTCGGGTGAGCGGTAGCTGGTGGCGCCGAGGAGGGTCATCGACCAGCGCGGCTGAAAGCGCCAGGTCAAGCCCGCGTGGCTGTTCCAGCTCAGGTCGTGGAAGGTCGCCTCGGGGCGCCGGCCGGGGAGGGCCTCGGACTCGGCGTCGATGCGGTCGACGCGGCCGCCGACATTGAGCGTGAGGGCCTCGGCCAGCCGCCAGTCGTCCTCGGCGAAAACGCCGACGGCGGTCTGGTCGCAGTCGGCCAGGGGCAGGTCGCGGATGCGGGTGCCGTTCTTCAGGGACTGCAGCCGCGAGCCCGAGTAGGCCCACTGCCAGGCGTCGGCGCCGAGGACCATCGTGTGGTCGGCGGTCTCGAAGACATTCTGCCAGCGCGCCCCGAGGGTCTCGTGGTCGGCCTCGGTCTCGGTCC
Organism: Lentisphaerota bacterium; assembly: GCA_012514865.1. GTDB lineage: Bacteria > Verrucomicrobiota > Lentisphaeria > Oligosphaerales > JAFGRS01 > JAGVUW01. The sequence continues at coordinate 3,997 of JAAYZO010000592.1, forward strand.
GCAGCATCGGCAGTGCGGCGGGGAAGTCCTCGATGCGGGCGCGGCGGTCGATGAGTTCCCAGAAGAGCATCAGGCGCGACTCGGTGAGGGCGCCGGCGTTCGGCGTGACGGCGTGGCTCAGCGTCAGGAGGTCCATGCCGGTCTTCGGGTAGGTGACGGTCTCGGCGGCGTCGGGGAGTGCCAGGCCCTTGCCGGGAATGCCGATCTGGTGGCCCTCGTAGTGCCGGTACTGCAGACTGCTGGTGTGGACGTCGTCCCAGCGGTAGGCGCCCTTGAGGGTGATATGCCAGTCGTCGAACTGGCTGTTGTGGACATCCTGGCCATCGCCAGCTTCGTAGCTCTGGTAGTTCCGGCGCCCGGCCGAGAGGAAGAGCTTGGCGCGACGGTCGCTGGTGCTGACACTGCCGTAGGTCGTGAAGCCGTCCGGGTTGCGTCCGACGCCGTTGATCAGGGTGGCGTGGGTCTCGCGCTGGCTGGTGAAGGCGGCGTCGCGGGTGATGACATTGACCACGCCGCCGGTCGAGCCGGAGCCGTAGAGCGAGCTGATCGGGCCTTTGAGGACCTCGACCCGCTCGAAGTCGTACGGGCTGATCAGGCCGAACTGGGCGTTGATGTCGGTGGCGGTGTTGATGCGGCAGTCGTCGACGAGCATGACAACCTGGTTGCGACCGAGGCCGCGGATGACGACGTCGCCGCCCCAGGGTGCGTCGGCACTCAGGCTGATCCCCGGGAGGCGGTCGGTCACATCGCCGACGCTGATCGGCTGGACGCTCAGGACGTCGGACGCGGTCACCACGCCGACACCGCCCGGGGTCTGCGAGACCAGCGTCTCGCGGCCCCGCGCCGTCACCACGACCTCGGGGAGGAGGCGCGATGCAGCGCCGACGGCAGTGACGTCCTCGCCCGATACCGCCGTGAGAGTCAACCAGGACAGCACCAACGCCGTGCAAACCGTCGTCTTCACGATGGACTCCTTGCCCCATGCGACGCCAACCGCCGGCACTATAGCACAGGAGCAGGGAGCAGGGAGCAGGGAGCAGGGAGCGGGGAGCGGGGAGCAGGGAGCAGGGAGCAGGGAGCAGGGAGCAGGGAGCAGGGAGTGCGTCGGTGCGTCGGTGCGTCGGTGCGTCGGTGCGTCGGTGGACCGGGACTCCGAACTCCGAACTCCGAAC
>JAAYZO010000593.1 GCA_012514865.1 Lentisphaerota bacterium
GACGGCGCCTTCTTGGAGGCTCTGCGTCGTCTGGGCACCGACGACGAGCTGGTCGAGCAGTTCCGCCTGTCGCGGGCCGGCATGCCGGCGCCGCTGGGCGCCTGGGCCGGCTGGGCCGTCGCCGCGGTGCTGGGCCTGTGCCGCGGCCTGCGCGGCCTGGTGGTCTTCTGTCTGCCGGGCCTGGCGCTGGCCATACCGGGGCTGATGGCCCTGAACTGCCTGCGGGACGAGGCCCTCGGGAATCTGGCGAACAGGGTCGTTCCCCTCGACGCCTATCACAGCACCCTCGCCGCCTGGCGGGTGCTGGACCTGCTGACGCGCCATGCCTGGTGGGTCGTCCCCCTGCTGTTGCTCGTGGCCGCGGCGCCGACGCTGCATCGCATTGCCCATCGGCGCGACCGCACCGACGACAGCCTGGGGTCGATCCTCGCCGACGACTTCGCCGCGGACCGGCCGCTGCTGCTGGCCGGAGTGCTCGCCTATCCGCTGCTGTTTGCCGTTTTTCTGAGGCTGACGATGGGACCGGTCTTCCGTATCTTCGACTGAGGCCCGCCGGGGGCGCCGGCTGCCCTGGAGGAACGACGCGCCGGGTCGGTCTGTGGAATGGAGGAGGGAGAGCCCGCATGGACGCATCTGCCAGAGACGACGACCTCAGCGAGTTCTATCGTGAACTCGCCCTGCTGGCACGCTCGGAGCTGCCCCTTCCCGAGAGTGTCGAGGCCCTGGCCGCGGGCTGTGCCGACCGCGGCTTCCGTCATGCCCTCGGCCTCGTCGCCGGCGAGCTGCGCCGCGGCGTGCCGCTGGCCGAGGCGATGGCCGGCCAGGAGCGCTTCTTTCCGGCCTTTCATCGCGCCCTGATCCGCGGCGGCGAGCACGCGGGGGCCCTCCCCGAGGCCCTCCACGAGGTCGCCGAAGTCGCCCGTCGCAGCCGCGCCATGGCCCTGGACTTCCGCGAGATCATGGCCTACCCGCTGGTCACGACCTGGTTCGCCATCACCGTGATGCTGCTCATGATGCACCTCTACCTGCCCAGCTTCGGGCAGGACATCCAGGCGCTGCTCGAGGGGCCCCTGCCGCCCTTCTCCGCCGCCCTCTTTGCCCTGGCGTCGTGGCACCGCGCCCACGGCCCGCTGGTCCTGCTGATCTACCTCGTGGTCCTCGGCGCGACGCTCTGGCTCCTCAGCGACCTGCGCCCGGCCCGGCGCGCCCTGGGCCGCCTCCTGAGGGCCCTCCCGGGCACCCGCCGCGTCGTGTCCTGCCTCGACCTGTCCCGGGTCTGCGGTGTGGCCGGCGTGCTGATGCGCCGCGGCACGCCCCTCCCGGACGTCCTGGCGGCGGCCGCCCCGATGGCCGAGGACCCGGCCCTGGCCGAACGCCTGCAGGCCTGCCGGCGGCAGTGCGAGCAGGGCCGCAGCCTGGCGGACAGCCTCGACGGCGACGGCCTGCCCGCTACGCTCATCCTAAGCCTGCGGCATACGCGGGAGGCCGATCTCCCGGACGAACTCGAGGCCATGCGGGATCACTACCTGCACCTGGCCGAGTCAACAGCGCGGCGGGTCGGCCTCCTCTGGCAGGTCGGCGCCATTCTGGGCATGGCCCTGGCGGCCGGCGCTGTCATCCTGGCGATGTTCCTGCCGATGATCGAGCTCTACAGCCGCATGGTCGCCGACTGACCGGGAGGAGCGCCGAGCCATGCTCATCCACGACACCATCCTCAGCCAGGCCGCCAGCGTGCGGCCCCGGCGCGGCCAGCGGGCCCTCCAGCTCATCGTCGGACGCCTGGCCACCGCCGTGAGCTGCGGCCTGCCCATGGCCGCGGCCCTGCGCGCCCTGGAGACCGAGCCGGAGTGGTCTCGGCCCGGCATGGACCGCTGGCGCCGACGCCTCGCCTTCCTGGCCGGCGACCTCGAGGCGGGCGCGACCCTCTCCGAGGCCCTCGAGCGCCGCCTCGCCGACCATCTGCCGGCCCATGTCATCCCGGCCGTGCGCGCCGCCGAGGCGGCCGACTGCCTGCCGCGGGTCCTGGCGACGGTGGCCAACGCCCTCCGCACCCAGAGGCCGCTACGGCGGCAGCTCCGGGCGGCGCTGGCCTACCCGGCCATGCAGGCCCTGACCCTGCTCTTCGTGCTGTCGGGCCTCCTGATCTTCATCGTGCCGAGGTTCGTCCGCATGTTCGACGAACTCGTGCCGTGGCACTACTCGCCGTATCGGCAGATCCTGGGACTCCTCAGCCAACCGCCGGGACCCGTGCTGTTGGGGCTGGAACGTGCATTCGTGGCGGTCATAGGGGCAGTGACGCAAACGTCGCCGCGGCTGTTGCTGAACGCACTCGTGGTGGTCACGGCCCTGGTCGTCCTGGCGGCGGTCCTGCGGCCGCCGCACCCGCGCCGGCACCCGCGCCGTCGCCTGCATCTGGATGTCGTCTACAGCCGCCTCCCGGTCGTGGGCGGCTTCTGGCGGCGCCTGGGGCTGGTCGAGGCCGCCAGCGCCATGGGCGCCTTCCTGGCCGCCGGCGCCGACCTGGCCCGCGCTGCCCGCAGCGCCGCCGAGACCGTCGAGACGGCCTGGGCCCGGGAGCACCTACGGCACTTCGCCGCGGATCTCGAGGCCGGCAGGCCCTGGGATGAGGCCTGGATCACGCCCCGGACCTCGGCCCCCCTGTGCGACTGGATGATCCGCAACGCCGCCGCCCGGGAGCGTCCCCTGGAGGGCTTCCAGAGCGTCGCGGACTGGACCGCCGATGCCCTGGCGCGGCGCTGCCGGTGCCTTATGCGCTGGCTGGAGCCGGTGCTGATCCTCGCCAATGGCGTGATCATCGGCGGCGTGGTCATGCTCGTGGCCGGCGCTCTCTTCGACACCCTCTACGCCATGGTGCTGACCCCATGAACGCCACCCGCGCCACCAGCCACACCACCGGCGACGCCCCGGCCTACGTTCAGGCCCTCCTGAGCCGTGCCCTCGACGCCGGCCTGACCGACCTCTACCTCATCCCCGATCGCGACGGTCTCGACCTCAGCGGCCGCCAGGCCTCGGGGGCCCGCGTCGCCCTGGACCGCCTGCCGGCGCCCTTCGGTGCCCAGTGCGTGGCCCGTCTGAAGGTCCTCGCCGGGATGTTGACCTACCGCACCAGCACCGCCCAGGACGGCGCCATCCATGGCATCGACGGCCACCCCCACGCCGAGCTGCGCCTCGCCACCCTCCCCACCTGTGCCGGTGAACGGGTCACGGTGCGCATCGTCCAGGGCCAGGCGCGCCCGCCCGGCCTCGACGACCTGGGCTTCGCCGCGCCGGCCGTGGCGGCCATACGGCGGCTCCTCCAGCACCCCGCCGGCATCGTCATCCTGACCGGCCCCACCGGTTCGGGCAAGACGACGACCATCTATGCCATGGTCCGCGACCTCCTCGCCCGCGGCCACAGCCCCGCGACCCTGATCACCATCGAGGACCCGGTCGAGAGCGCCCTCGAGGGCATCTCCCAGGTCGAACTGCGGCGCGATGACCCGGCGTGGGGCTACGCCGAGGCCCTGCGGGCCGTCCTGCGCCACGACGTGAAGACCCTCGTCATCGGCGAACTGCGCGACCGCGAGGTCACCCGTGTCGCCCTCGACGCGGCCCTCACCGGCCACCGCGTCATCACCACCTACCACGCCGGCGACATCGGCGGCGTCTACGCCCGGCTCCTGCATCAGGGCTTCGAGCCCTTCCAGGTCGCCGCCGCGGTCACGGGCGTCGTCGCCCAGCGTCTCCTGCGGGGGCGTGCCGACGGCGCTCCAGTGCCGGTGGCTGCGGTCCTCGAGGCCGACGACGCCTGGCGCGAGGTCGTCATGGCCGCCCCCGGCCTGGGCGACCTGCGCCGGCGCGCCGGCGCGGTCCCGGGTGCCGATCTCGAAGCCGCTGCCCGCGACCTGGCCGCGGCGGGCCGCATCGATGCCAAGGAGGCCATCCTGCTATGAGACGACCCTCCTGCCGCCGCCACGGAGCCCTGCTGATCGAGGTCGTCTGCGGCCTCGGCCTGCTGGGGCTGGTCCTGGCGGGCGTCTACGCCGGCCTGCACGTCAGCGAGGATGCCCTCCGGCATCACGTCCGCCAGCGCCAGGCCCTGGACATCCTCGACAACGCGGTCGAGCGCCTCGCCGCCGAGGCGCCGGTGTCGCGGCAGCGCTGCGACGCGGTCCTGGCCGAGGAGCTGGCGCGGTCGCCCCTGGCGGAGGCCCCGGGCGTCACCGCCGCCTGCGAGCCTGACCCTGCCGGCGGTATCCGCTGCCGCCTGCACAGCCCAACGCACCTCCTGGCCGAGGTGAGGATCGGTGCCCCATGAGCCCCAGAAACAACACTACGCAACGCCACCCGATGCAGCTCCAGGAGCTGCTCGTGGCTATGGCCCTGAGCATGGTCATCGCCGGCCTCGCCCTCGACCTCGCCGGGCGCACCTGGCGCACCTGCCGCGATGCCGCCGAGCAGGCCCGCTTCGCCCAGCAGAGCCTGCTCCTGCGGCAGGGCTGGCAACGCTTCGTCCACGAGTGCCCGCGGCCGCCGGCGCTCACCCCGGCGGGCCGCCTCGAGGCCGGCGACTGGAGCGCGACCGTGCAGGCCGGGCAGATCGAGCTGCGCCGCGGCGACGAGGTCCGCAGCCTGCCGCTCCCCGAGGGCATGACCGCCGCCGTCGTGCACGAGGATCCTGACTCGGCCAGCCCGAGCTGGACCCTGCTGCTGACCTGGCACAGCCGGCCCGGCCGGCCGCCGCGCCACGGCAGCAGCCGCGTCGTCGCCTGTCGACAGCCGGAGGGCAGGCCATGAGGACCCAGCGCCATCGCGACCGCCGCCGCCACGAGAGCGGCTATGTCACAGTCTTCATCCTGGGCGTGGCCGTGGCGGTCTTCATGGTCATCGCCGGTACCCTCCAGACCCACCGCGCCCTGCGCGCCTGGAACCAGCGCCACGCCGGGCAGCTCCAGGCGCGCGCCGCCGCCATCGCCATCGCGCCCTGACAGCCTGCGGCCCCGCGATGGCCCCGCGCCCGCGCCGGAGGGCGCCGGGGGGCAGGTCGGTCAGACAGGTCAGACAGTTCAGACAGGTCAGACAGGTCAGACAGGTCAGACAGGTCAGACTCCGGGGGGCGCACCTGCCTTCCCTGGCCTGAAAGGGCCGGCCCCGGGGGCTGGGGTGGCAGCGCCCGGGGCCGGGTGGTGAGACGGTCGATCCTGTCGGCGATGCCTTACGGCGTGATGCCGACCGACTCCAGGGCCTGCTGCGCGATCGCGGCGGTCACCGGGAAGTAGCCATCCTTGACGACGTCGGTCTGGCCCTGCCGGCTGAAGATGTAGCGCACGAACTCACGGCGGAGGGGGTCGAGTTCGGCGCCCGGCTTGGCGTTGACGTAGACGTAGAGGAAGCGGGCCATCGGGTACTCGCCGGTGTAGGCGTTCTCGGGTGTGGCGGGGACGAAGGCGCCGCCGGCGCTGGCGGCGAGGGGCACGGCGCGCACATCGGCGGTCTTGTAGCCGATGCCGCTGTAGCCGATGCCGCCCTTGTCCGTGGCCACGCCCTGCACCACGGCCGAGCTGCCGGGCTGCTCCTTGACCGCGTCCTTGTAGTCGCCCTTGCCGAGGGCGTGCTCCTTGAAGTAGCCGTAGGTGCCCGAGGCGGCGTTACGGCCGTAGAGGCTGACGGGGAGGTTGCCCCAGGCGTCGCCCAGGCCGAGCTGGCCCCAGACAGTCAGGTCCGTCGGGTGACCCAGCTTGCGGCTCTTGCTGAAGAGGGCGTCGACCTGCGGCAGGGTCAGCCCAGCGATCGGGTTGTCGCGGTGGACGTAGACCGCCAGCATGTCGATGCTGGTCGGCAGGGCCGTCGGCTTGTAGCCGAAGCGCGCCTCGAACTCGTCGATCTCCTTCTGTTTCATCTCGCGGCTCATCGGCCCAAAGGCGGCCGTGCCGGCGATCAGGGCCGGCGGCGCCGTCGCGGAGCCCTTGCCCTCGATCGCGACCTGGACATTCGGGTAGATCGCCCGGAAGCCCTCGGCCCACAGGGTCATGAGGTTGTTCAGGGTGTCGGAACCGACACTGGTGATGGTGCCCGAGACCCCCGCGACGGCCTTGTACTCCGGCAGGGCCGGGTCGACCGCCACCTGGGCACTCAGGGTGACGCCGCTCAGCAGGGCGGCCGCTCCGCGGATCATCCACGCTCGCATCGTCATACTGTTTCTCCTTGGTCTTGACCTCATCTGGCAGCGGCCCCCGAGCCGCCTCCCGAGTCCCCACGGCGCTCCCGGAGAGGCCCATGGGTCGCTGCTACTGACATCACCATGCCATCGCCATGTTTGGCTACGATGAGGACGCGGCCAGGACTCTGTCAGAAGGATCTTCCGTCACCGGCCGTCACCAGCCAGTGACGGAAGATCCTATGTAATGGAGAGTTACGGCTCTGCCGTCGATCTCCCGTTGGGGTCCACAGGCGCCGCAGGCGCCCTGCCGCGCGGCCCAGGGCTGATCGACGATCGCGTCAGCGCTCTCCTGGCCACCCTGAAGGGGTGCCAGATCGTAGCCGGGGGTCGCGCGAGAGCACGACCCCCGGAAACGCGAACCCACGACCCATGCACCTTGGAGGGGTGCCAGAACTGGACTCTCAAACGGCCCTGCCGCGCGGTCGCGGGCGCCTTGCAGGCCGGGTCTTGAGCCGCTATCCTTGATATCGGTTGCGTCACGACACGCCGCCGGCGACGCACGGCGGCCGAAGGCACGCAGGCTGAGGAGGATCAGGCAATGCGGTGGCACACGGTCATCGGGATTCCGGCGGTCATGATGGGAGTGCTCGCCATGGCTCAGACGACACCGTTCTCCGGCTCCTGGGAATGCCTCAGCACGGGGGCCGCCTTCTCGCCGCGCGACACCGCCGAGGGGGTCGTCTTCAAGGACAAGCTCTGGATCAGCAACGCCTACCACCACGGCAACGTCCTGGTACGCGACCTCTGGAACTCGGCCGACGGCATCACCTGGGAGAAGGTCCTGGAGCCGACGCCGTACGACGGCTACAGCGAGATGGTCGTCTACAAGGACGCGATCTGGGCCATCAAGGGCAGCGTCTGGCGCTCTGAGGACGGCGTGACCTGGACGCAGATCCTCGAGAAGACCCCGTTCGGCACCCGCGGCTACGGCGAGTGTGTCGTCTTCCAGGACAAGATCTGGCAGCTCGGCAGCGGCAAGGAGGTCTACTGGACCACCGACGGCGTCGAGTGGACCTGCGTCCAGCCCGACGCGCCCTACGGCAAGCGCAGCGCCTGCGCCGTGGCCGTCTACAAGGACCGCCTCTGGGTCATGGGCGGCTGGATCGGCCAGCCGAACGACCCGCCTGAGAAGCACTACCCGAACGCTACCAGCCTCAACGACGTCTGGTCGTCGCCCGACGGCATCGCCTGGACGCGCGTGATCGAGCACGCGCCCTGGTCGGAGCGCCAGTGGTTCGTCAGCGAGGTCTTCGCCGACCGCCTCTGGGTCATCGGCGGTTTCAGCAACCGCGAGAGCAAGAACCTCGGCGAGTCGTGGTACACCGAGGACGGCACCACCTGGACGCGCTTCGCGCCCGAGCCGCACTGGAGCGCGCGGCATGAGGTCACCCCCTACGTCTTCAAGAAGGCCCTCTGGGTCGTCGCCGGGAATGCCTGGCCGCTGGTCAACGACGTCTGGCGTCTGGCCCTCCCCGAGGGGGCCGCGGCGCCCTGAGCGCCTCTGACGCGAGGCATGACCCGGACCCGCGCGGTGCCGCGCCGATGGCCGGAACTCGTCCTGGGCGACAACCGGAACGCCGCGAGGACGTCGGTTCACCGCGCCCCCGGGGAATCGTCCGCGGGCGGCGCCGTGGACCGCCTCCGGGCGCCTCGGTTGCCATGCGCCTCGACGCGGCCGCGTGGGTTCTGTAAGGGCAACGGGCGCCGCACGGGACGGCGCCGCGCCTGGGGCAGGGCAGCGGGGCCGGCGGCCCCGCCGCGAGGGTGAGAGGCAGCGAGGAGGACAAGGCCATGACACGCCATCGTCGCGCGCTCGTCGTCGGATTCGCCCTGCTGGTCGTCGCCCTGCCGGCGGCTCTCGAAGGCGCGGTATCGGTGCGGCTCGAGCCGCGCCAGGTGTCGCCCATACCGGAGGGCCAACGCGTCATCCAGACCGTCACCCTCGCCAACGAGATCACCTCGTACGCCCTCACCTACGACATCCAGGAGAAGCCCGGCCAGACCGACGAGATCACCTCGCACTGGTGGATCTGGACCCTCGACTTCGTCACCCTCGGCATGACCGAGCCCTCGGGCGCCAACTGGTACTTCCAGGGCTTCCTGAACTGGACCTTCGATGACGAGGCCCTGCACCGCCGGCCGGCCGTGATCAGGGTCGTCCGCGACGGCGGCGCCGACGGCGTCGTCGAGGTCCTCTGGGACACGCCCAAAGTCACGGCCGTGCTGCGCCTGGCCCTGGCCAGCAACAGCGACAAGCTCCTGGTCTTCGGCTCGTACGAGCCCAAGGTCGCGGTCAAGGACAGCCGCCTCAAGCTCATCTGCTACCCGACCGGCTACGCGCAGCCGCGCCAGCGGGCCGTCACCACGGCGCTCGGCACGGCCCGCCCCGGCGAGACGCTCGTCCTGGACCCGGCGCGCCAGCGCTGGGTGCTCTACGAAGACACCACCCCGGGCCGGCCCGGCTGCGGCCCGGCCGGGCTGATCGTCGGCACCCCGGAGGCCTTCGACGAGGTGCGCATACCCGTCGGCGAGTACGGCATCGAGACCCACCTGCGCCTCAAGCCCGACCAGCGCCGCTTTGCCCTCGGCCTCTACGACTTCCCGACCCTCCCCGACCTCGAGGCGACGCGGTCGTACTTCCGCGCCAGCGCCGACGCCGAGGCGCGCTGGCTGGCGGCCGCCGCGGCGGCGGCCGATCCGGGGCAGGTCCTGCCCGTCGGCGTCATGCCCCGGGAACGCCGCCAGGCCGTCGTCGACTTCAGCCAGCGCCTCCTCAAACGCGATATCGAGCGCTGGCGGCCCGACCCGGCGCCCCTGGCCTTCCCGTGGGCCCGGGCGCTCCCCGGCGGGCCGATCCAGACGGTGCTGTTCTGTCCGCGCTACCGTGCCTACGAGACCATGGAACTCGCCCGCCGCCTCGACCTGCAGGTCCGGCATCTCTACTGGGACTCCTCCGCGGCCATCTCGCAGACCGCGTCCTGGCCCTACGCTCAGCAGACCGGCCAGGGTCCTCTCGGCAGCGGCGTCGGCGCCACCCTGGCGGCCGACCTCTGCAGTGCCGACGGCACCGAGCTGTTCCTCTGCGCCGAGATCGAGGCCGACTCCCTGCCGGGGCCGGTCCAGAACGGCCTCCTCGAGCGCGTGCGACAGGGCGCCGGGCTCGTCCTCAGCGGCCGGCCGGGGACGGTCAACGGCTGGCCCCGGGAGTGCTTTGCCGAGCCTGACGCGGCTCGGACCGCGGCCATCCTCGAGGCCTTCCCCTGGGGCGACCTGCCGGGCTTCGATCCGGGCACGGTGCCGGTGCAGGCGTACCGTCTTGGCCAGGGCGTCGTCGTGGCCCTGCGCCTGGCCCTGCCCAGCTATGGCGCGCTGGTGCCGCACTCCGACGCCATCGAGGGCCGCGCCGGGGCCGTCGACCGCGCTCTCGCGCTCGCCGCCCGCGCCGCCCTGGCGGCGTCGGGCCGCCTGGGCCCGACGCGCGTCAGCGCCGACGCGGTCAGCCCCGACGGCCGCCGCCTGGCCCTGCACCTGGAGCCGCCGCCGGAGGCGGGTACGACCCTCCTCGTCCGCATCACTGACGACCTCGACCAGGAGCACCTCCTGACCGCCCTGCCGGCGCCGGGGCCGACGGTCTCGGTCGATCTGCCGGCCCTGCCGGCCGGCCGGCGCTGCTGGCTGGATGTCGTCCGGCGCGACGCCGCCGGCCGCGCTCTCGACCTGCGCACCCTGGCCCTGCCGTCGACCGCGCCCTGGATCACCGGCGTCGACCTCGAGCCGGTGGTGCGACGCCACCCGGCGGCGACGCCGCAGGTGCCCCTGCCGACCGGCGGCGCCCTGGCCGTCCGGGTGAGCCTGGAGGCGGCAGGCCTCCAGGCGGGCGTCGAACTCGTCGGCGAGGTCCGCGACGCCTTCGACCGCCTCCTGGCCCGCGCCGCGGCTCCGGCGGCCGCGACTGTCCGCCTCGACCTGGCCCTGCCGCGGCCGGTGACCGTCTGCCATCGCCTGGATCTGCACCTGCAGCGCGGCACCGCCGTCCTGGCCAGCGCCCGGCAGCGCTTCACCCTCCCGATGGACTACCCTTTCGAGGACTTCACCGCCCTGATGTGGAGCTACGCCAGCGCCGCGCCGGTGCTGCAGCGCACGGACCGCCTCTGCTACGACCTCGGCGCGGACATGGTCGACCTCTGCCACATGGGCGGCTACGACGACGCCCGGGCGTCGCGCGAGTACGAGCTCTCGGCGCGCTCCGGCCTGCGCCTGGTGCCCTACGTCACCCGCCTCGCCGGCGAGGTCGACGCCAGCAACCACCGGCGGCCCTGCCTGCACGACCCGGCCTACCTGGGCAAGACCTCGTCTCAGCTCGCCGTCCAGGCCCGCCAGGCGGGGCCCTACAGCCCGGCGGCCTTCACCCTCGGCGACGAGAACTACCTCCAGCGCGGCCAGGGCGAGAGCTGCGCCACGCCGGCGACCCTGGCCGCCTTCCGCGATTGGCTCGCCCGACGCTATGCCACCATCGAGGCCCTCAACACCGAGTGGGGCAGCGCCCACGGCGCCTTCGCCGACATCACCACGCCCATGACCAGCGCCACGGCCGCCACCCAGACCGCCAGCCTGGCGCCCTGGCTCGACCACCGCCTCTTTATGGACGAGGCCTTCGCACAGACCCACGAGGCCTTCGCCAAGGTCATCCAGGAGGAACTCCCCGACGCCAAGGTCGGCTGGGATGGCCTCCTCGGATACCACTGGTTGGCGGGCTACGACTTCACCCAGCTCTGCTCGCCCGTCCTGCAGCTCAACCAGACCTACACTACCCAGTGGCTCCAGGGCGAGCTGGTGCGATCCTTCAAGGCACCGGGCGCCCTCACCGGCAAGTGGGGCAACGCCGATGCCGACAACGCCGACGGCTTCGCCGCCTGGCCGTGGACCTGCCTCCTGACGGGGGATAACTCGGTGTGGTGGTGGACCTCGTGGGGCTGCGATTACATCCCCTTCAACCCGGATCTCTCCCTCAGCGCCTTCGGTGAGTGGTTCTTCGCGGCCGTGCGCGAGGTCACCGCCGGACCCGGTCGGCTCCTCCTGCAGGCGCGCCGGCTGGACTCCGGCATCGGCGTGCTCTACTCGCAGCCGGATATGCTGGTCACGACCCTCCTCGATCAGATGGGCGCGCCCAAGGAGATCGCGGGCGCCGGCTGCTGGCAGCGGGAGCACACCGCCGCCCTGAAGCTCCTGCATGACCTCGGCTATGAGTACCGGCACCTCTCCTGGCGCGAGCTCGAGGCCGGACGCCTCCCCGGCGACGGCCTGCGCCTGGTGGTCCTCACCGGCGCGGTCTGCGTCTCGGACCGCCAGGCAGCGGCCCTGCGCGCCTTCGTCGAAGCCGGCGGCGTCCTCCTCTGCGACGGCCGCGCCGGTCTGCTCAGCGGCGCCGGGCGACTGCGTGAGGCGCGCGCCCTCGACGACCTCCTCGGCGTGACCAGCCCGGCCGGGCGAGATGGCCTGACCGAGCCCCTGTCCACCGCGACACTCGGCGGCGAGGCGGCCGTCGACGGCCTGGCCAAGGCCATCACCGTCAGCCCGCCGGCGACGCCGGTGCGGCTGCTCTCGCCGGGCCTGCGTCCGGCCGGCGCCGCGGCCCTCTGGAGCGCCGGCGAGACGCCGGTCGGCGCGGTGCGGCGCCTCGGACGCGGCAGCGCCATCACCACGAATATCCCCTGGAGCACCCTCGCCGGGGACCGCCTCGCCGAC